>NZ_BAACAP010000212.1:0-83193 GCF_045865695.1 Scytonema hankhaensis NUACC26 | reverse complement strand
CCTTACGGCGGGAAACCCGCCTGCAGGACTGGTCTCACCGCCTCATGCGCGCTGGACTCACCAGTTCCCTGCGGAGGCGACTGGCGAACCCCGAAGGGGCGCTGCTCTGGGTCCCACAAGATGGATAATTTATTTCTTGGAAATCCCTAGCAAGAAGATTAAGGAGAAATAAAAATGCAGTCATTTGTTACAGCTATCCCTACTGGAATAGCAGCTTTTGCAGCGACTAACTTAGACGATCTAGTTATCCTGACGCTGTTATTTTCACAGGTTAATGCAACTTTCCGTCATCGACACATCGTCATCGGTCAATACTTGGGCTTTTGTACTCTAGTCATTGCTAGCTTAGTTGGTTTTTTTGGAGGTTTAGTATTACCATCCCAATGGATTGGTTTGCTAGGTTTAGTGCCGATTTCTATTGGGCTAAGTCGTCTGCTCAATCCAGAAAACGATTCAACATCTCAAACCGAGTCAGAAACCGAGTTATCTGTTTCTTCTACCTTTGCTGGTTTCCTTTCTCCCCAAACTTATAGTGTGGCAGCTATTACCATTGCTAATGGCAGTGACAATGTAAGCATTTATATGCCTTTGTTTGCTCACTCTTCTTTTGTGGAGCTGTTAGTCATTATTGCAGTCTTCTTATTGCTCGTTGGAGTTTGGTGTACTCTCACCTATAAACTAACTTGTAAACCAGCGATCGCCAATCTCTTAAACCGTTATGGTAATAGTCTTGTACCGTTTGTCTTAATAGGCTTAGGTGTGTTTATTATTCTAGATAGTGCCTCCCTAACTCCAATTACTTTAATAGCGATTTCCCTAAGTTTAATAGGGCTTATCAAAACTATTCAAAATACCAAATTTAAAACTCAAAGTTTATAATTCTTAAAAAATTATGAAACTTCTCCAAGTCCTTTTAGTCATCTTAGTGCTTGTGCTGAACCTAGTCACTGCGTTTCCCTCTTGGGCAAAAACTCCTTCCCTAGCTAACAATCCTGATGATTTTCAAGTGGGACAGAAAGTCATTTGGCTTTACAAAGCTCGTGCCGACTTTGAGGAAGTTCATAAAATTCCTGCTGAAGTCGTAAAACTAAGCGACAAGCAGGTACAAATTAAAGTCCGTAAAAACAACGAATTCATCAACCGTTGGGTAAGTCCTAACAAGCTAAAGAAGTTTCACCCTATTCAAGAGAAATGAAAAATTAACTAAGACTCCCTTTCAGCCAATTCCAACCATCGCTCAGTTGCTGTATCAATTGCTTGCTTCAGATTTTCTACCTGTTCGTAAAGTTTCTGCACTTGGCTGTAGTTACCAGGAGGAACTTTTGTCATCGCTTTTTCTGCTTCTGTTTTTTCAGCTTCTAACTGAGCAATTTTCCCTTCTAATTGTTCAAATTCGCGCTTCTCCCAATTGGATAATCCTCGCTTTTTCTTTGTTCCATTGTCTTGAGATTGAGATGTTGCATTTATTGTCTCATTTTTTACTTTTTCTTTGGTAGGAGTGCTTTGTTGCTGCTTTTCTTCTTCTGCTTTCTTATAATCTAAATAAACAGAGTAATTGCCTGGGTATTGTCGAATATTTCCACCTTCTTCAAAAGCAAATATAGTGTCTACAGTCCTATCTAGAAAGTAGCGATCGTGAGAAACAGCGATCGCACAACCGGAAAAATCCTCTAAATACTCCTCTAGCACTGCCAAAGTCTGAACGTCCAAGTCGTTTGTTGGTTCGTCTAATATTAAAACGTTAGGCGCACCCATCAAAATACGTAGTAGAAATAACCGACGTTTTTCTCCTCCCGAAAGTTTGTGAATGGGAGCATATTGTTGGTTACCTGGAAATAAAAAGCGCTCTAACATTTGAGAAGCAGTGATTCTCGTGCCATCAGCTATACTGATAAATTCTCCTTCTTCTTTGATATAGTCAATGACTCGCTGATTTTCGTTCAATGCTAATAGCAATTCTTCAGAGTGCTGATCGAAATAACCAATGTGAATGGTAGAACCAATATCTACAACCCCAGTATCTGGAGCCGTGCGTTCCGTCATGATATTTAACAAAGTGGATTTACCCGAACCATTCCCACCAATGATACCAATTCGGTCTTCCGGGCTAAATTCGTAGGTAAAATCTTTGATTAATGTTCTTTCATTATAAGCCTTAGATACATGACTAATTTCAATAACTTTTTTGCCAATACGACGACTCGCTGTCGCAATATCAACTTTACCTTGAACTTGTTTAAACTCTGTTTCTCTCATTGCTTGAATGCGATCGATTCTGGCTTTTTGTTTCGTACTCCGGGCTTTTGGTCCCCGTTTGAGCCATTCCAGTTCGCGCCGCAAGACTCCTTGGTGTTTTCTTTGACTGCTCACAGCAGATTCTTCTGCTAATGCTTTCTTTTCTAAGTAATAAGAGTAGTTACCAGCGTAGGTGTAAATGTCTCCTCGGTCAATCTCAATAATCCGATTGGTGACTTTATCCAAAAAGTAGCGATCGTGAGTTATTAATAAGAGTGCGCCACGATAACGATTTAAGTAACTTTGCAACCACTCTACAGAATTGGCATCCAAATGGTTTGTTGGTTCGTCCATGAGCAACAAATCGGGTTCTGATAGCAAAGCTGTAGCCAAAGCGATGCGTTTGCGATAACCACCAGATAAAGTGCCAACAAGAGCGTTAAAGTCTGTGATGCCTAATTTTGAAAGAATGATTTTGGCATTTGTTTCTAGTTCCCAAGCATTAATTGAGTCCATCCGTTGCATGACGGAGGATAAACGCGATAGCAACTGTTTATCTTCTGGTGCGTGGGCTAATTTGTCGGAAAGTTCTTCATACTCTCGCACTAAAGTCATTTGTTCGCCACTGTCAGCGAAAACTTGTTCTAAAACTGTGTGATTCTCATCGACTTCTGGCTGTTGGGGCAGATAGATAATTTTAGCTCCAGAATTGGTTATAATTTGACCGCTATCAATTGGTTCTAATCCCGCAATCATTTTTAGTAATGTGGATTTGCCAGAACCATTGGTTCCAATTAGTCCGACTTTATCGTTTGTATCTAGGCTAAAACTTGCTTCTTTTAGAATTTCTTTGATACCAAAATCTTTTTTTACTGATTGTAGGGTGATAATACTCATAATATTTGGTTAGTGTTTGTGGTTAGTAGGGGTGTGATGCTTTGCTCCCGATATTTAGTTTTAGGAACCGCACCCTGTAGCAGATGCACGCAGACGGTTGATTGCTCTTCCGAATGATTAATGTTATCAATACCTCTTTTTAGTTTGGTTAAGATTTATTGTATGTTTCTACAGATTTTTAGAGGCGGTGTTGAGAAAACTTCACTGGCAATTGAGGTGGCTTATCAGTGTATGGAGCAAAACTTTTTTGCTGCGATCGCATAAGTAAACTCATGAGAAGCAGTTGTTGCAGCTGCTAAGAAAGTTGAGAAATTTCAAAATTAGGCGTTAGCTCGCTCATGATTTGCCTTCCTTATCTGGAAGTTAGAATTTATTCAGATCTCACCACCAACTCAGGAAAGATCCGAGAGACAATCTGTTGGTTTGCCGCGATCTTTACATAGCATACATCTTACGATCGCCCTGCCAACTCCCGAACAAACGCTTGATGTTTCGGATCGCTAATCCCTGCTTGCAACACATTTAGGACGAACATCATATTGCCCTCTAATAATGCCGACACCGCTAGCCACAAACCTGGAAACACGCTACTGCAAATTATGCCATCAGCATCAGGTTCAACTGATACAAATTCCTCAGCTTGTAACCGAAACCAATTGAAGCGATTTTCAAAGGTTTGCCACACCAAATATTCCTGCACGCCATTGCGGCGGTAGACGTTTCGCTTGGTTCCTAAATCAATTGCTGCACTGCTAGTTGCAATTTCCGCGACTAATTCCGGTGGTCCTTCGATATAACCATCTTCACTGATTGTCGAGTTACCACCAATTTCAATCCGCAGTAGCGCATCTGGTTGTGGTTCATTGTCCAAATCCAGTCTGGTTGTGGCGTTATCCGATCCGCTTACACCTGGAGTAGCCGTACTGTATACTCCTAGCCAGGTAATTAAATTAAAATGAGGATTGCCATGAAAGACTCGTACAGGCGATGCCACGTAAACCACTCCTTCGATCAATTCCGCTTTGAATTTTTCTGGGGTTGCTTCATAGCGGCGCTCAAACTCAGCACGAGTTAAGCGATCGCCACTCTCTAAGGGTGGAATAGGGATAGAACGGGCAGGCTGCTGCAACACCATAATCAATATGAGCGAGAATGAAAGAGATAAAGTTATTTTAGCAATAGACCGTTACAAAAATTGGAAAAGCAGCTTGACACCGAAGTTACTGAGAACTTTACGCAAATACTTACATCCTTTAACCACTAACTAAACAAACAAATCTAAAGGTAAATACCCGAACATTTCATTAACTCCGCCCTAAGAATAAGATTGACAGCTAACAAGTACTCATTTAGGGTTTTAGGAACCGCACCCTGTAGCAGATGCACGCAGACGGGCGATTGCTCTTCTGAATGTTATGTGTTGTCGTGCCTCTTTTTAGTTTGGTTAAGATTTATTGTAGGTCGGGTTGCGGGAAGTGCGAAATCACGGAGTCTCTTCACTGATTTTGGTTATGAAATGGAGTATTTTTTGAATTAAACAGTATATTTTCTGACTAAGTACTTGCGGAAATCTATCCTAAGTTATAATATAGTGGACAATGGAAAACTACAACTAAATTACTTATAACTCCTTTTGAGAAATACAAAAGAGTTTTTATTATAGAAAAATTTTTTATTTAGTGAATGGCGGTAGAACAAGAAAAGATTTCTCATTGACTCTCTTATCAACTTTTCACAAATTCTATTTATGGAAAGAGAAGAAGAAATTCTAAAGATTCGCGGGTTGATCGCCGTACATCAGAAGAATCTTTATGCTATCGAGGAGATTCTTGCTACTTATGGAGTCGATAGACCCATTCACTTGTTGAATAGTTTGACTTTTGAACAAGAAGAAATTAAGAAATTACATTCAAGATTAAATGCGTTGGAACTTCCTGCCGAGCAGCAAAGATTGAATGGCAAAAAATGTTTGCAAAATCTACCCAGACGACCTTTTTTTGTTGGGCGAGAACAAGAAATTGAAACTATTCTTGGTTCTTTAGACCCTACAAGTCGTACTTTTATTGTTGCTATTGAGGGTTTGGGTGGGGTTGGGAAGACTTCCCTGGCAATTGAGGTGGCTTATCAATGTGTGGAGCGCGACCTTTTTGCTGCGATCGTTTGGGTAACAGCTAAAGAACTTATTCTGACACCTTCTGGTGTGGAGACGCAAACTCCTGATATTCAAGCATTAAAGGATATATTTTCTACTATTGGTGAGGTTCTGAATTATTCTACCATCAGAAATAATCCATTAGAAGAACAAAATAAAATTTCCTACAGCTTGTTAAGTAAACAAACAACGCTTTTATTAATTGATAATTTTGAAACTTTATCTTTATCAGAAAGAGAAGAAATTATTGCATTTTTAAGAAAAACACCTGTCACAGTTAAATCAATAATTACATCTCGTGAAAGAATTTCTGAAGGGCATCGCATTCAATTGAAAGGTCTTTTAAATGAGGAAAGTAAGACCTTATTGGAGTGGGTTGCTTCGCAACACGCTAATCGCCTAACAAATGAACAAATTGACAAAATTATTAAAGTGACTGGTGGTCTTCCACTTGCTATGCTCTGGGTTGAGGCACAAGTTTCTACTTCGGGAGCGTCAGTCAATCAAGTGATAGAGCGGTTGGAATTTGGCTCGGATTTACCCATATTACAATTTTGCTTTGAAAAAAGTTGGGGGCTACTAGAAACCAAAGCGCAGCAAATCCTAATTGCTCTGGCTTTACATATAGATCCTGCTACTAGGACTGCCTTGACTTACATTGTTAAAGTACGAGAATCCGATGAGTGCGACTCTGCTATTACTTCTATTTTGCAACTCTCTCTAGTTATTCATAATCAAGAATTAGACCGATTGTGTTTGCATCCTTTAACTCGCAGGTTTGTGCTGACAAAAGCAAAACAAAACAAAGCTTTTGTGAGAAAAGCAAATCAACAAATGGCTCAGTACTATCTTGATTTAGTTCAAAAGCAGGGTAAGTTTGAACTTTGGCGAGATTACGATCGCCTTTTACTAGACAGAGATAATATTCTCGCAGCTTCGCAACTGTGTTACAGAGCGATGAAGCAAAAAAACGCTAGAACTGCCAAGCTTCTGCCAGCACAAAGAAAACAAGCAGAGATGATGATTGCGTTTGCTCAAGCGTTTGGCAGTGTTCTTTGGCAATGTGGTTTCTGGCTCGATCGCTTATCCTTAACTCACGCAGCATTAGAAGCAGCACAACTGCTCGAAGATTGGAAATCCGTAGGAAATTTCTCTCGTAACATTACATGGATCTACTTTTACCAAGGCGACTATATACGAGCACAGCGTTGGGCAGAAGCATCCTTACAAGCAATGCTGCAAACAGGTGATGACATACAAATTGCCACCGCCAAACGAGCTTTGGGTACAGTTGTCACTCACTTAAGTGAGTTTGACAGGGCAAAGCAACTTCTTTTAGAAGCGATCGAAGTTTACGAACAGCATAACCACGACGATTATGCTCTCTACGGTTTGGGTTTTGCTCAGAATGATATGGGAGATTTAGCGTATGAAATGCATGACTATGATGAAGCAGCCAGATGGTATGAAACTGCGATTGAAACATGGCAATCGCCGGAGCGACAAGATCCCAATCGGCACATATCTATAGGTTTGAATGGTTTGGGATTTGTTGCTTTACGACAAGGGCAATTCAGTGAAGCAGAGCAATTCTTTCATCAAAGTATGGATGCAGCAGGAGAGTCTTCTATTCGTCAGGAGGAAAAAGCACGAGCTAAACTTGGGCTTGCAGAAATTGCTATAGAACAAAGTGCTATAGAGCAAGCAGTCATGCTTGCTCGAGAAGCGCTAGAAACATTCAAACAGGTAGGAATGCAACATGAAATCCATTTAGCACAACAATTGATCGAACGTTTTTCCCATACACAATAACTCGATATTCAGTAAGCATTGGAGGCTCCTTTGTGAAATCTTTAGATGATTTCAGAAAACCTTTTCAGATATTAAAACAAAAACTGACTGCGCTTACTATTCCTCTCCAATTTCAATCCCACCTAATAGATTTGATAGTGCAACTGCAAAACCAAGCAGAAAGATTTGCAACTCAAGATGAAGTCACCCATGCTTTGAATCGCCGTGGAGAAGAATGGTTTGTTCCTATCAATCAAATCCGTAGTGTAGCCAAAATAGACTTATATGATATGCGTCAAGCAAACAGAGTTTATGGTGTATCTGCGGTAGATAAAGAACTTCGCAGGCTATCTTACAGTCTGAAAACGTTATTCAAGTTCGATTTGGGTAACTACGTGCGGAGATCGGGTGGAAGTGATGAATTTATAGTGCTCTCAACTAACAAAACAGTCCCTCAACTTCATCGTATTCTGCATAAATTTCACTCTCAAGACAAATTTGAAGCTTTAATTCCTTGGGATTTTGGAGTCGGAATTTCAGAACAGGAAGCAGAACAAAAATTACAAAAAAGTCGGAAGAAACTTCGACCAATGGTTCTTCGACCAATCGTTATGGACAATCACTCTGAAATTCAACGCACGTATCAATACGACAGCGATGTACCATCATGGGAAGAATTTTATCGCTCCTACTGCGATCTCATTGTGTGTCTTCGCCAACTCAAATTACATTCTCATGTAGAACAAGAACTCTTTGAGAGTATAAATCTACTACAAACCCATGCCGAGTCTGAAATTACTATTGATAGAATGACTGGCGCATTAAATGCGATTGGTAGAAGATGGTACTTGACATCAAGCCAGAAATTCATTAAAAGTATAGCATTGACCGATATGCGGGACATGCATGGTGGTAATCTACGCTACGGATCGCAAGCAGTCGATCGCGACTTACAGAGGTTTGCATCAGTTCTTCTAGAAGAGTTTAAGCGTGAAGATGGCTTTTTTGTACTTCGCTCGGCAAAAGCGGGTGATGAATTTGAAGTCATATCTTGCAAAGTTGGTTTTGATGAGCTACAACAGCGGTTTATTAAACTGCACGAGCAAGACACAAAGCGTGGGTTACTCCCTTGGAACTACGGTATTGGTAAAGATGAAATAGAAGCCTATAACGACCTTTACAAAAACATTGTTCAGTATAAAATGAGTGTTCCCCCAGAATCACAACAGCCCACAATTTCAGGATCTGTAAATAATAATGACGTAAAACCCTCAACGTATTATTTGGTTGCTAAACCTGAAGAGCAAGAGTATTGCCAAATTTATAATCTCATCAAAAAGATTGCTGAAACTTGTGGTGGTTCGCCTATTGAGGATTTACATTTTACGATTCAATCAGTACGCGATGTTTCTGATATAACAGCTTTAATTAACTCCATCCAAGAATGCTGTAGTCAACTAAACTCTTTTGAGGTTAAATTTGCAGGCATGGCTCGCATGAGTGCTGCTTCTATTGACCGAATTTGGTTGTTAGTAGAAAACAACCCGCACATCACAGCACTTTATCAAAACATTGCTACTATGTCACAGAAGTTAAACTTAAAGAGTTATCCGTATCCTGTCAATGAATGGAAACCACACGTGAAAGCGGTGCTACTCCCTAATAATACTGCTCCTATTGAAGATAACACTCTCTTTAAAAGAGCAGAAAATTTGAATTTCCGATTGAAAAACTTGCAATTAACTCGTCAAGTTGATGAAAATAAATGGGAAACTGTCTGTAACTTCACAATTACTACCTGAAGTTGCAAAATGAGCGATAAATTACAGCTTACTCCATTGGAAAAATCCCTCTACTTCGTATTTCTTTAATATCAATTAACCGTGCAAATCCTTGAGAATCAAAAAATGGTCGCTCTAGTAGCGATGAAACTCTCTTAAACTGTTCCATCCCTCTCTTAAATGCTTCTTCAAAGGAATGATTTCTCGTCATTGTAGTTTCTAAAAACTCATATTGCTTGCTTCCTGGTGAAATTTCCCATCCTACAAATGCGTGACCTCTTGTAAGAACGATCGCTGGATTCATTGCTGCACGTTCCAATAAACTAGCATAAAGAACAGCACCATCAATACAGTTGGCTTGGCGATTGAGCAAACTATCTTTTGGTAAATTTACCCGTTGCTGAACTTCATCCGCTTGTTTGCCAAAGCTAATAGATGCACTAATATAGGTGATTTCTGCCTTTAACTTGAGCGCTTGAAAAATCGCTTCTACTTGCGATCGCACTCTTGAAGCTTTCTCTTCAACGTTACCTCCACCTTGGTATCCCCGCAATACTCCCGTAGGACTATAATCAGCAGCATACCTCAGCATTTCCACAACAGCGCGATCGTTAGGCGTTACCCAAGCTGCAATGTGGTAAGACAAATCCCGTACTGTATTTTCATCATCAACAATAGCCCAGGTGATGACATCACGAGCCAAAAACTGGACATCATAATCTTGAAGAGACAATAAAGACTCTTGCCCATTTTCAATACAGCTTACACGAGTATGTAAGATGGCTCTGCGAACTTCATATAGAGATGCAATTTCATCTTGTTTAAGAATAGGAAGCTGAGTCAAACTTTTGCTTTGTGCGGGTGCTATCTGAACGGTATCACTTCGGATATAAGAAAATTGCTCGATCCCCGAAGAAAGAACAACAGTTTTGGCTGTGTTGGTAGGATTAACAATATAAAATTTTACTATAGGCAAATCCTCCTGAGAATAGAGGTGTAAAATACCTGTAGGAAGAAACTTGTAAAGACTTTGAATATCTACCTCTATTTGTCTATCAGAGTCATTCCCTCTGTGCTGTTCTAATTCTTGGATTTTCTTTAAAATTTTGGTTCTCTCGGTTTCAATAAACTCTTGTTGATTTAATAAATGAATCGGTATCATATTGAATGCAAAACTTGCCATGTGAGTTTCTATCATGCGTAAGTTTTGCGTTTGTTGACGTAGAAGATTGCGTAAGTGATGTATTTGCTCGTCAATTTCTTGTGAAGTCTGAAACATTTCAAATCACTTCCTATGCAAAATCTGTTTGGTTACCCATACTTATTGTTGGAAAAAGAGCAAAACATTAAGTTCTGAGAACCAAACAGCTTGTTATTCACCTCTCAAATATAGCAATTGCTCGAGCTTTTTCATGATATGAGCAACCACTACAACCCACAACGTTATTACCTCCAGCTTTTTTCACCTCATACATATACTCATCAGCTCGCTTCAACAGGCTTTCTCCTTGAGGATCGTCTTCCGGGTGCAAACAAGTCACTCCTATGCTAAGAGTGAGTTTAACAGTTAAAACATCATCAGCGCGATCGACTAAGAAGAGTTCTTCCCCAATCTTGCTACGGAGATGACGCGCTACATCCAGTGTTGCTTCACAAGTTCGATTGCTCGCAATGATTATGAACTCATCCCCGCCATAACGATATATAGTCATACCGTCCGATTCTAGATGAGATCGTAGACGACAAGACAACTGTTGCAATACGCGATCGCCAACTGGATGCCCATAATTATCATTGACTTGTTTAAAGCGATCGAGTTCCAGCATAATGACGGATAAAGGAGTTCCGTCACAACGGCGGGCTATCTTAATTTGTTCGGGCAAATCTCTCTCCAATGCAGCACGGTTATCTAACTTTGTCAACCGATCTGTGTACGCTATAGTAAATAACGATCGCGTATATTCCGTCTTACTTACACCTCGATTGAATTCCTCAATCAGCAATTGTTTGGTATCTTCCTCTTTTGAAGTAGAACCTACTTCTTCAGTAAGATAATGCCAAAAAATATACGCATCAGCCCCTTGCTCTTTTGCTGCGAGTTCGGCAACAGTCATTTGTTGGGCGCTAAGAGCAAGTAATTCAGGGCGATCTTCCAGAATTATAACGTGTATCCAGAGTAAATCTGGATTATTTTTCAACCAACGACAGAGTTCCTCTCTTCCACTGAAACCAGCCTGTATAACTATAACATCAGGTGGTACTTTTTGAATACGTAGTGTTGCTTCATTCAAACTCTCAGTTCTATATATCCTATCGGAGGATGCACTAAGTATTTGCGGCGGAAGTGTACCAAAAAAGTCATAGCTTCCATAAACAATAACGCTACACATTAGACATTCGCACAATGATTAATAAAGCCCCTAGTACATTCTCAAAGATGTACGATGCATTCACTCTTAAGCCTCAGTAGTAAGACATATCTTTATTCATCTCACGGCTGAATCGTAAGTAGTCAGACATAATTCCTATCCCGTTCACGATTGAATCGTAAAAAATTAGGAAGAAAGTCACGGGTTGAGATAACTAAAGTTATGATTCTACTTCATCCAAAATTCACACATTGACAAAATCGAATCTCTGTATAATGAACACTTCATACCCTTTGCCCCCTATATCCTTCCACGACTACAGGCTTTCTTAGTTATCTGCCCATATCCAATATACTATCTTTGAAATTACTACCCTGCCACTATAAAATTGCAAACCTTCAACCTCTCTTGATTCTCTGTATTCTTTGTGACTCGTGGTTTTTAAAATTGAATATTTTTATTCTAAAAACAAAAAATAAAGACTGCTCACTCTACTATTTAAACAAACAAATCTAAGGGGAAATACCCAAATCTTTCGTTAACTCTGCCTTGGAAAAAATTAACTAAAATTCCTTAGAGAACGAGATATTTGTAATATGTGCTAAGGTGGGATTATGATGATTAAAAATGACCAACAGTTACACCATACAAAGGAATGGTTACATGAAGTAATGCTTGTTGCTCTAGCTCTACAGGTTTTTCCATTGTATTAAAAAGGTGAGCAATGCCCGTCTTTTTAATACGAGCACCACTAACAAAAGGTAACAAACTACTAACTAAATAAACAAATCCAAAGGTAAATGTCCAAACATTTCATTAACTCCGCCCTGAGAATAAGATTGACAGCTGACAAGTACTCCTCGGTGGTGTCCTGAATAAGAGTCGAGGTAGCACAAACCGTTTTTTCCATTTAATTTGATATAAACTGGACCATCCATCATAGGTAAATCGCTGGGTGCTTCATAACCAAAGGCATGGGAATAAGTTTTCATTGCTAACATTCCTTCTTCGGCAGTATCAGCACAGATCCCTAAAATTTGATAGTCAGAAAGACTAGTAAATAGAATTAACGCTTCACGAACTGCTTCCTTTTCTGATGACTTGATATTGGGAGCAATGTCTACACAGTTAAATTTAGTAAGGATTTTTTTAGCTTCTTGTATGCTCAAATCGTTTTGTTTTTGATTGGTCATATATGGTTTTATTATCCTTGGTTTGTTATTCGTCATTGGCGATTGAGAATTGGGGATTGGGGGTAGGTATTATTGGTCAGGTGGTCACTGGTCACTGTTCACTGTTCACTGTTTACTGCATTGCCTAAGTTGAAAAGAAATGGCACAGTACTCTTAGAATTGCTATCCATAACTAGAACTTTCGGCATTTGAGCGCCACCACTTTTCCAAGCTTCAATAGCTTCTTTCTGCAAAACTAACTGTCCTCCTTGAGCCTTTAAAGTTTCTGCTAAAAGTCTTTGAGCTTCTGCTTTCCCCTTAGCACGATTGATTTCTGCTTGCGCTTCTTGTTCGGCTTCTCGTGCCACATAAACTGCTCTTTGTGCTCTTTGTTCGGCAATTTGCTTTTCTTCTACTGCTCTGGCAAACTCTGGGGAAAACGTTAAGTCTACTACACTAGTATCTAATACTATTATTCCATATTTATCTAGCCGTTGCTCTAAGGCTGTGTCAAAGTCTTCTTTTAATTCGCTTCTTTTAGTAATGGCTTCTTCTACCGTTCTTCTGGCAGCTGCAATTTTGAAGGATTCTTGTGTTTGTGGGGCAATAATTTTGGCAACAATATTTTCGAGTGTTCCTTGTTTTCTTCTAATTTCCACAACCTGGATGGGGTCGATGCGAAAGTTAATTGCAAATCTTGCTGTTAAAGTTTGCAAATCCTTTGTCGAACTTTCTGCAGGAACTTCAAACTTTTGTACTGTTAAATCATACACATCTACTACTGATATAAATGGTGGGATGAGGTGAATGCCTTCTATTAAAGCACCATCTCTAGCTTTACCTAAAATACTCAGTACCCCTGCTTGTCCGGGATTGATGATAATGAAGGAATTTAGGCTTAAAGCAACAAGTATTGCTGCTGCAATTCCCAAAACTGCGCTCTGCCAATTTGCCAACTGCTGATTTTTCAATTGCTTCTCTCCTCCGATTTTAGATTCACCGATTTTGGATTGACTAGCTCAAAACTACTCCCTTTGCGCTCTAAAATTCCACTCACTTTGTAGGGTGGGCTATGCCGCACATTCGCCGTTGTAGGGCATAGCCCCACTACCTGTAATGGTAGTCTTCTGGCACCGAAGGGAGTAGTACAACCTTTTATTCTTCTGCTGCCCAATCCCCAATTCCCGATGCCCTCTGCCCATTGCCCAATTCCCAATCCCTGTTATCGTGCTACCATTCAGATCCACGCATCTACTTACGACAGTGGCTAAGGTACTTAAGTCTTATCAAAAATCGAGAAGGCGATCGCCTTCAACCCATCCCCTTAAGCGATTGCTGAATTACGGACACCGATATCGCAAACAAATTTGGCTGGCTACAGCTTGTTCAGTCCTCAATAAGCTTTTTGACTTGGCACCTCCCGGTTTAATTGGCATCGCGGTAGATGTGGTAGTGAAGCAGCAAGATTCTATCATTGCTCAATTGGGTGTAAAGGATATCTTTTGGCAATTCTTAATTCTTTCATTGTTGACTGTCATTATCTGGATACTGGAATCTATTTTTGAATACGCTTATGCCAGACTTTGGCGCAATTTAGCGCAAGATATCCAGCACGATCTTCGTCTAGATGCTTACAAACATTTGCAAGAGTTGGAACTGGCATATTTTGAAGAACGTAGTACAGGTGGTTTGATGTCCATACTTAGCGATGATATCAATCAACTGGAACGTTTTTTGGATGTGGGAGCAAATGATATTCTCCAAGTTGCTACTACCGTTGTAATTATTGGTGGTACTTTCTTTATTTTGGCTCCTAGTGTTGCTTGGATGTCAATGCTACCAATACCATTTATTCTCTGGGGTTCTTTTGCTTATCAGGATTTACTTGCTCCTCGTTATGCTGATATTCGGGAAAAGGTGGGGCTGCTGAATTCTCGTTTGGTAAACAATTTGGGTGGCATCACAACTATTAAGAGTTTTACGTCAGAAGATTACGAAGTTTCACGCTTGGCAGAGGAAAGCGAGGCATATCGTCGCAGTAATAATAAAGCCATTAAGTTATCGGCGGCATTTATTCCTTTGATTCGGATGCTGATTTTAGGTGGGTACACGGCATTGCTGTTGTTTGGCGGTATTGCTGCTGTTAATGGCAAAATGTCTGTTGGTACTTATAGCGTTCTCGTTTTCTTAATTCAACGCTTGCTTTGGCCTCTTACGAGATTGGGTGAAACTTTTGACCAATACCAACGTGCAATGGCTTCCACAAATCGAGTTATGGATTTGTTGGATACTCCTATAGCTATTCCTACAGGAGATATTGCGCTACCTATCGATAAAGTTCGTGGTGAGTTGGTATTAAAGGAGGTGACGTTTAGTTATAAGGATCGATTACCTGTTGTTAGGAATTTATCTTTACATATTCCGGCGGGTAAAACAATTGCTATTGTTGGTTCTACTGGTTCGGGTAAAAGTACTCTGATTAAACTTTTATTACGCTTGTATGAAGTCCAATCGGGACAAATTATCCTCGATGGCATTGATATCCAAGATTTAAATTTGCGGGATTTACGTCGTTGTATTGGTTTGGTTAGTCAGGATGTCTTCTTATTTCATGGCAGTGTTGCAGAAAATATATCTTACGGTAGATTTGATGCAAACAATTATGAAATCATTGAGGCAGCTAAGGTGGCTGAAGCACACGATTTTATTATGCAGTTACCTCAAGGCTACGAAACAATTGTTGGCGAACGGGGTCAAAAGTTATCTGGGGGACAACGACAGCGAATTGCGATCGCACGTGCTGTCTTAAAAAATCCGCCCATTCTGATTCTAGACGAGGCCACCTCAGCTGTCGATAATGAGACAGAAGCCGCAATTCAACGCTCCTTGGAACATATTACCGTCAACAGAACAACCATCGCGATCGCACACCGTCTTTCCACTATTCGCAACGCCGACCGCATTTATGTCATGGAATACGGACGATTTGTAGAATCTGGAACTCACGAACAACTCCTCAACCAAAACGGAGTTTATGCAAGTCTTTGGCGCGTACAATCCGGTCTAAAATAAGGATCGCGCACTTGTCACAAGTGCGCGATATTCTTCATTACGGACTTCCAAATAAAAAAATCTCCCAAAATTTTTTGTAGTGCGGGCGTCCCCCTAACTCCTTTATCCTAAATCCAAAATTTAAAATTATGTTCTTTGGTCATACCCAACCCGAATCGGCAGATAATAAGTGGCGGCATCAGCTAGATAGCTTTGTCAAAGCTCATAAACAAGAATTAGCAGCCCTATCCTGGGGTTTGTGGTTAGAAAATGGTAGCGACCAAGGCACTGTGGGCATAGATCTACAACCAAGACCTCATTTTGTTTACTGTCCCAAAGAAGCAGTAGACAAGCTTAACAGTAGCGTTGACAACAGACTTCAGGAAATTATAGGAATTGTAGAGCATTATAATCCTGAAGTTGAAGTTTTGATGATAGGAATTGGCAAAGAGCAAATTAAGTTAATTCATTTTCAACCAGAAACCTCACCACCTGTCTGCTACGAACAAGTGGGTAAAGATGTTAACACTTTGTTAGAACAGTTGGAAGAAGAATTAAGTAAACAATTAGTTATGTAGGGTAGGTATTGCCCACCACATTCACCTTTTGGTGAGCAATACCTACCCTACTTACAAATTAGAGCGCTCTGTGAGAAAAACGATAGTACAAGAAGATAGCAATAATCGCACCTAAAACAGCAACAAACAAACCAGGAATACTCAGAGTTGCAGAAGTCAGCGTGAAAGTTCCTGTTTGCAGTAAGTTAACTAATGTTCCGCCAACTAAAGCACCAATAATTCCTAAAACCAAAGTACCTAAAATCCCACCACCTTGGTAACCCGGATAAATAGCTTTTGCGATCGCACCTGCAAGAAGACCCAAAACAACCCAAGCAATAAGATTCATTTTTTCACTTCCTTTTCGTTCTGCACCGAATACTTTCTATTTAATATCATGTAGTCCTTTTATTCATCTTTCATCAGAAACAATTCTAACTTTTCTCAAGAAAGAGGTAATGGTGCTATGACTTACACTTGATTAAGTCTTGAGAAAGCATAGCTCGCTCTAAAGTTATAACTATTGTGGATTTTAGATGCGTGGATGCGTGGATTGAGTACTGTGGATAGTGCTCTACCGCACAAGAGTTTCATATGGTGGGCTTTAGCTCTACCTACACTACTCGCACCCACCAAAAATTTTGGAAATTTTTTAAAATTGGAAGTCACGAGTAACTGTTATTATCCTTTTTAGCAGTCAAGATATGTATTGTAAAAATGTATTTAGAAACTGAAAACTCCCAGGAAATTACTCAATTAAAAACAGAAGTGATAACCAAACGCAATCAAGGAGAAGTAGTATTTGAAATCAAAAAAATTGTACGCGATAACTTGAGCGAACGTTCTGTAACGTCTGGTTCTCTCGAACCTTCTTATGAGGTTCTAGAACTCATCGATTCATTTGTCACTCAACAAGGATATCACAATTTAGGCGATCGTTGGAGAGAAATTAGTCGAGAAGAAGCTGAAAAAATTATAAATTTCATTATGACGAAAGATTTAGCTTATTCTGCAGAGCTTATGTCTCCAGAAGAAGCACAGCAAATTTCCTCCAAGGTATCAACTCTGTTTGCAGGAGATTGCAAATACTTTACCAATGCATCGTTTGTGAATAATTTTTCGGGCATGAGTGAATGGAATTCAATTACAGAATCAACCTTTGACACGGGAGTGATTGTTGTTAGCGGCGATCGCATTGGTATGCTATGGGTGCAAGATGAAGATTAAAAATAGCGCTATCCGGACATTTTTCCCCGATGCTACTCCCGATAACAATAACCCCAAGTGCGTACAGTAATGGCTTCAACAATTGTAAAATCTTACAAACGGCTCTTAGCGGTTGTTACCAGTGCAGTCAAATTGTGAAGTGCCACTTTGCACAGTCAATATTAACTCTATTTCGTTAATATGTATGAAGCCGTACCACGATAGGGTATATCCGGAGTCGCGAGTTAGCTACAGCAGTCAATAGACCTGTTGCTGTCTGAGTGCTACCTATAAAATATGCCTGATACATCGATGGAACTTAACGAACCAGTCCAACACCTTCTCTATTATAGGGTAGGCGATCTCTAAGGAGGAACTCAACGTGTTCAAGCAACTTCTGACAGGTAGCTGTATTTTTCTTTTCTTGCTTGTCGGCAACCTGTCGGTTCAAGCACAACAAAAACCAGTCTCCCCAGCCCCATCCTCAGCCCCTCAATCTCAGCCTCCAGCATCCAATACTCCAACGAACACTCAAGTTAGTTCAGAAGAACTTCAAAAATTTGCACGCACAATCAAAAAGTTAATAGGCATTGAGCAGAATGCAAATCAGGAAATGACACAAACCATCAGCAAATCTGGTTTAAGTCAACAACGATTTATGGCTATTCATCAATCGCAGAAAACTCCTTCTGCCCAGCCAACACCAGCAGTAACCTCTCAAGAAAAGCAGCAATATGAGAAGGCATTTGCTAGTTTGAGGCAGATTCAACAACAAGCTGAGACTAAAATGAGACAGGTGTTGCAGACTGAGGGACTACAGCCTGACCGCTTTAATCAAATTGAAGCAGCCGTCAGACAAGATCCAGCACTTCAGAAAAAAGTGCGCGAGATGATTAAGGGATAATCTTTCAGAATTGTGTAATCGGTGCATTCTAACTTTCTCATACACCTTATACAATGGGGAATTGCTTTTGATTCTAAGCATTACAGAACAAAGGCAATTGTCCCTTTTTATGTATTATTTTATGTAATTTTACTATACTTCTCCTGTCTCCCAAAGATACTCTCGCAAATTAATTTTTCCATCAGAGGTAAATTTTATTCCCTCTTCTTCTAGTAGTAATTTTTGCCTGCAATCATTTCCATTTCGTAAAGGGGAATAAGATATTTCACCTTTAGCATTCACGACTCGATGCCAGGGAACATTTGATGAACTCATATCGATTCGGTAAAGAGCATATCCAACCAAACGGGCTTTACCGTATAAATGAGCTAAGTCTGCCACTTGACCGTAAGTAGCTACCCGACCTCTAGGAATCTGACGGACAATTGCGTAGATATTTTCGTAAGTAGGCACTGATTTTTCCTCTTCTTTGCACAAATCAAAAACCGAACATTCATTGTCAGTATATTTATGTAAGTATATTTCTAGATTTTTTAAGACAACTTGATAGAGAATTTTTACTTTAGTACTGAAACTTTACTATCATTTTATAAAATCTATGACAAACTTACGTCAGTATATACCAAACAGAAATTACGCCCACCAGATGGAACTTTCAGTGGGTATTTCCCACCCCTCTACCTCGTCAACTTAAAAAATGACATAAATAAGGAAAATAATGATGAAATTGCTGAAAAAACTTAACTCGTTAATAACAGGTTTTAATAGAAACTTCAAAACCGAAATACTGCAAACATCTTCATCAAAAGCTTTGACCATCAACTTTTCAGGTCGGTTAACGGGCTCTGGGATTTCCGTTTTCGGCGCTCGATTTTCTGGAAAATTACAATTACCTATAACTTTAGATGAACTTTATCAGCAAAGTCAATTCCATAGTATTCTAGAGACTACAAGTATAACGAGCGATCGCGGAATTATTCTACCAGTCGATATCAGACTATCCGTATTTAAGCTCAATTCCAATTATAGTTACAGTTTGTTTATTTCTAGTGGTTTGACTGGTATTTCTGCTTACTATGACATCAACCAAAAGAAAGATGTTATCAAGGATTTCAAAATTCCTTCTTGGGTAGTACAAGAACATCATTTTTTATGTTCTGGCTTTGATTCTGTCTCAGGAAACCTCCAAGAATCAGAAATTGACTTTCACAATGTCTTAATACAAGTTCAGAAAAAATCAACTGTACTAGTTTCCAAAAATTTCAAGATTCAAGACAATTCTGCTGATTCACGTATTGTTGCACGCACATAACAAGCGTTTTTGGTAAGTAGGTAGGTGAAAATAACAGACCTACGTTACAAAATGTAAACATACCAGAAACAAGCGCGATCGCTCCTTGTGAAGTACGATTTGCTTAAGCAGAGGGCAGTTTTGCAGTAGGCATTTACAAAATTTTTGCTCCTGCTCCGCCGCAAAATTCTTTTAAAAGTGCATAAGTTGATTTCAATTTACCCATTAAAGATATAGAAGACATTGAACTGCTGATAGAACGCACTTCAGTCTGCTAGAAACTATACATCTAATTGACGAGGTAAATATGAAACTTTACTATCGTGGCGTTAGCTATGAGTACAATCCTTCACAGGTAACAAGCAGAAAAACAGGACAACCATTTCAACCACCAGTGCGTGAGTCTAAAAAAGCCTATAACCTCATTTACCGTGGCAACGTTTATCGAGTCGATCCCAACGCTAAAAAAACTGAGGTTTCTACATCGCAAGCAACTTATCTATTAATTTACCGAGGAATTTCTTACTTGTTAAGTAAAACTTTACAAGGAAATGTAACTGTAGCTTCTCAATTAGTCAACATTACAGGCAAAGCACGTAGCACATGGGATTTTTGATTATGTGTGTAGAGAAGTTTGAAGTTGCACAAAAAGGCGGGCGAGGACGCCCCGCAGTCGCCTCAACGGGGGAAACCCCCGCACGGCGCTGCTCTCCACCCCACAAGAATTGAGTTTTGCTAAGACCGTGCAAGTTATAAAACAATCGGCTTAATAGACGTCCATTGGCAGACAAGAACAAACAAAATTCCTGTCACCAAAAGCAGCGTCAATGCGACCTACACTAGGCCAGAATTTGTGTTCGCGAGTCCAGGGTGCGGGGTAGGCAGCTTGTTCTCGCGAGTAGGGATGCTTCCATTCGTCAACAATCAAACTCTCTGCTGTATGAGGAGCATTTTTCAAGACATTATCTCGAATATCCATCTTGCCAGATTCAATTTCAGCAATTTCTTGACGAATAGCAATCAGTGCATCACAAAAACGATCTAACTCTTCTTTAGATTCGCTTTCTGTTGGTTCTACCATGATTGTGCCCGCTACAGGCCAAGAAACAGTGGGTGCGTGAAACCCGTAGTCCATCAAACGCTTGGCAATATCATCAATTTCTATGGAAGCAGATTTTTTGAGCGATCGCAAATCCAAAATGCACTCATGAGCAACTAGATTGTTCTTCCCTTTATAGAGAACAGGATAGTAACCTTCCAGCTTGCGAGCAATATAGTTAGCATTCAGAATTGCCACCTTAGTTGCTTCCGTCAAACCATCTGCACCCATCATAGCGATATACATCCAAGAAATAACCAGGATGCTAGCACTACCCCAAGGTGCAGCAGAAACAGCACCCAAGCGTTGGGAAATTTCCTTCTTATTCCCAATCCCCAATTCCCAATCCCCAGTCCCCAGCACAACGTGTCCCGGAAGAAAAGGCACTAAATGAGAAGCAACACCAATAGGTCCCATACCAGGACCGCCGCCGCCATGAGGAATACAGAAAGTTTTGTGTAAGTTGAGGTGACAAACATCCGCGCCAATATCTCCGGGACGGCAAAGTCCCACCTGGGCATTCATATTTGCCCCATCCATGTAAACTTGAGCGCCGTTAGCGTGAATCACAGCGCAAATTTCCTGGATTTGTTCCTCAAACACACCATGAGTTGAGGGATATGTCACCATCAAAGCAGAAAGTTCCTTACCGTGCTTTTCTGCTTTCGCTTTCAAATTATCTAGATCGATATTTCCTTCAGAGTCACAAGCAACACCAACCACTTTCATCCCGCACATGACAGCACTTGCCGGATTTGTACCATGTGCAGATTGGGGAATTAAACAGACATCCCGATGCCCTTCCCCACGACTTTCATGATAGCGACGGATCGCTAACAATCCCGCATACTCGCCTTGAGAACCAGCATTTGGTTGCAAAGAAATTCCTGCAAACCCAGTAATTTCAGCTAACCATTCCTCAAGCTGCTGAAACAGAATTTTATAACCTCTAGTTTGAGACTGAGGTGCAAAAGGATGTATCTTGGCAAATTCAGCCCACGACACAGGCATCAATTCAGATGTTGCATTGAGTTTCATCGTACACGAACCCAAAGGAATCATCGAAGTTGTCAAAGACAAGTCTTTAGTTTCCAGTCTGTGCAGGTAACGTAGCAACTCAGTTTCTGAGTGATAGTTGTTAAAGATGGGATGAGTGAGGTAGCTAGTAGTACGGATGAGGGGAAGAAAAGGGGAGGGGGAGAGGGGAGGCTGAGAAACTAATTCTTCAAGTGTGAAAGGTAAATCATTCTTACCTGAAAAAATTTTCCAGAGGTCAATTAAATCTTTTTCTGTGGTAGTTTCGTCTAAAGATATACCAATACTGCTTGAGTTAAAAATACGTATGTTAATACGTTGTGCTTCACAAGCGGCTTTAATCTCTTCTAAACTACGTTCTCCTAAATTGACGTGCAGAGTATCAAAGAAAGACTCGTTTAAAATGCTATAACCCAACTGCTTCAAACCTTCCGCCAGTCTCACAGTCATTTGATGGATGTTCTCAGCGATTTTTCGTAACCCACTCGAACCGTGATACACAGCATACATACCTGCCATGACTGCTAGCAACACTTGTGCCGTACAGATATTACTAGTTGCTTTTTCGCGACGGATGTGCTGTTCTCTAGTTTGTAAAGCAAGACGCAATGCGGGCTTACCCCGAACATCTTTTGATACACCAACAATTCTTCCTGGAACTTGCCGCTTGTATTCTTCCTTAGTAGCAAAGTAAGCAGCATGGGGTCCGCCATAGCCCAGAGGAATACCAAAGCGTTGGGTACTACCTATAGCAATATCAGCACCAAATTCGCCTGGGGGCGTCAGTAAAGTTAGGCTCAATGGATCTGCGGCTACCGTCACCAATGCTCCCTCAGCATGGGCTTTTTCTACAAAAGCACGGTAGTCATGGATTGTACCATCAGTTGCAGGATATTGAAGAATTGCTCCAAAGATGGGTTCAGAAAAATCAAAGGTTTGATGGTCTCCTACAACAATCTTGATTCCCAGAGGATTTGCCCGTGTTTGCAACACATCTATAGTTTGGGGATGGCAGTCCTGAGAAACAAAATAGCTATTTGCTTTACTTTTGCAAACACCATAGCTCATACTCATAGCTTCTGCTGCTGCCGTTGCTTCATCAAGCAATGAAGCATTAGCAATTTCCAAACCTGTTAGATCGATAATCATTGTTTGGAAATTCAGCAGTGCTTCTAACCGTCCTTGAGCAATTTCAGGTTGATAGGGAGTGTATGCAGTATACCAACCGGGATTTTCTAAGATATTGCGTTGAATGACCGGAGGTGTAATACAGTCATAGTACCCCATACCGATGAACGAACGGAAAACTTGATTTTTTGAGGCTATTTCTTTTAACGTAGCAAGGGCTGCATACTCAGTTTTTGCTTCTGGCAACTTTAACGAACCAGATAACCGGATTCCTTGTGGAACGGTTTTGTTAATTAGCTCGTCGAGGGTACTACAGCCCAAGAATTCAAGCATTTGCTGAATTTCATTGGATGACGGACCAATGTGTCTTGCTTGAAAGCTCAATTGCTCACTTTTGTTCTCCAACGGTTGTTGAAGAGTCAACTCAATACGAGACTCGGAGTTTATCACAAATTTCTCTCTATACGCGATACTTAATATTTTGCAACAAGTATATTTGAGGCGTCAGGTATATGTGATTAGTTTATCTAATTTATTTGGGGATTGGGGAACTCGGGGTCTGCTCTGGGGATAAGGGGCGATGGGGATTGGGGATTAAGTTATTCTTCCTTGTTTTCCTAGTCCCTAATCCCTAATCCTTAGTCCCCGAGCGGTCAGGTGGTCAGGTGGTCAGGTGGTCAGGTGGTCACTGACTTCCTACCCTTCCACTTGGGCGCTATATTCCTCTGCAGTCAATGCATCTTCAATATCTTCAGGATCGTCAGCACGGACTTTTAACAACCAACCATCTCCATAAGGGTCATCTGCCACTTGTTCGGGAGAATCAATTAAAGCGTCATTGCGTTCTACCACTGTACCAGTCACTGGTGAATTTAGGGATTCAACAGCTTTCACTGATTCGATTGAGCCAAAGCTTTCTCCTTTGGTCACAACATCACCAATTTCTGGGAGTTCTAAAAACACAACGTCACCTAATTGCTCAACAGCAAAGGCACTAATGCCAATGGTGGCAATGTCTCCATCGAGACGCACGTATTCATGGGTATCTAGGTATCTTAAATTATCGGGAAATTCCAAAGACATATCACTTCCTCATCCACATCAAAAAAATTAACACAGCTAGTAGCTAATTGCTAATTGCTAATTGCTAATAGTACTGTAGGTAGGGAAGACAGCGCACCATATAAGCTTTTGTGCGGCATAGCCCTACCTACAATACTTAAATTTTTTTCACAAATCAGATAGGATTGCTATAGTAAAGACACAATTAGCCATTAGCGATTTTTTCTCCGGTAAAAAGGTTTCTTAACGACGACTCCAGGGTAGGCTTTGCCTCGAATTTCTACTTCTAGTTGCTGACCCACTGTTGCAAGTTCAGTAGGAACATAGGCAAGAGCAATAGGATATCCAAGGGTAGGTGATAGTGTACCACTTGTAACTTCCCCAACGACTGTGCCTTGAGAGAGGACTTGATATCCGTGACGGGCTATATTGCGTCCTTGCATTTGCAAACCAACTAATCGGCGTTGCACTCCGCTAGCTTTTTGCTGTTCTAAAACTGAGCGACCAATAAAGTCTTCTTTTTTATCGAGATGTACCAACCATCCCAAACCAGCTTCTAAAGGGGTGGTAGTGTCATCAATATCTTGTCCGTAAAGTGCCATTGCAGCCTCAAGGCGAAGGGTGTCTCTCGCACCCAACCCGCAAGGAAGAACACCAGCATTCAGCAAACTGCGCCACAACTCTACTCCAGCATCTGGATCTACCATAATTTCAAATCCATCTTCCCCCGTGTATCCAGTACGGGCTAGAAATGCAGTTTTACCGAAGACTGTTGCCTCTAAGTGTCCAAATGCCTTAACCTGGGCAATATCTTTATCAACAAATGACTGTAGCAAACTTACAGCTTGCGGTCCTTGTAAAGCAATTAGGACTTTTTCGGGTGAAATGTCTTGAAAAACAAGCTCATCTGAGTTCAGGTGTTGCAAGAGCCATGTTTTATCTTTGTTAGCCGTGGCAGCATTGACAATAATAACTCCTCGCTGTCCGACCGTGGGCTCTTCTCCTTGGTAGTAAACAATAATGTCGTCGATGATACCGCCTTGAGGGTTTAGCAAGACGGTGTATTGTGCTTGACCGGGTTGTAATCGGTTTAAGTCTGAAGGAACTAAATACTGGAGTTGCGCGATAAGGTTTTTGCCTTGCAGGATAAACTTACCCATATGGGAAATGTCAAACATTCCTGCTACTTTTCTAACGGCTTCATGTTCTTTACTAATACCAGCAAACTGTACGGGCATTTCCCAACCACCAAAGCTAGTGAGTCGTGCTTTGAGTTCTTGGGCAATAACAAATAGAGGTGTTCTTGCTAAAGACAGGGCGATTTCTTCTTGATTAGCCACAGGTTGTTTCAGTAGAGTGAGTCAACATATATATCCTACTTGCCATAGCAAATCCTTTTAATTTTAGTATAGATTATTACTTAATTTTATGTATTGTACTCAATTGAAAACCGCTATAGCAATCCTATTTGATTTGCAAAATACAAGTAGGTAGGGCTTTAGCCCACCAAGAGCGAATGTGCGGCATAGCCCTACATACAGTACCTAAAATTGTTTATAAATGATTTAGGACTGCTATATAATTACAAGTGTTTTTTGAAATTTCGAGATAAATATTTAGCTCGACTCTTAGCAAATTTTGCTTGGCTTTTAGCAAACATATCTTTCACTTCAGCACCTCTATCTTGAGTCCATTTCCGCTCGTCTTCGCTCGCGGTATCGAAATTGTTCTCTATCAAATTATCTAGGTTACTGACTGCTATTGCTGTAACATCTACAACTTTTAGATTTAAGCCACTGCTTGATTTTTCAATGTCTAGCGCGGTTTCAACAGTACTCAATAATTCGTTCATTTTTTGCAATTGTACTTCTATTAAATACCAATTTCCCAAGTCTTCAGTCATGTTGGTACTATTACTCTATTAATACTGAGATTAGATAAAGTTAAATTTAACAAATTGTCACTTTATTTGTCTGTACAGTTACGTACATTGCTTCACATTGCTTTCAGAACTTATGTAACATCAACGGTATTTTGGGAATTTCATATGCTGTAGATCTCCCTGCACCTCAGACATTCAGTCATACAAGACGATGAAAGAAGTGCCAAATGTACCTACATTGAGAAATAACACCATTTTGGATTTTAGATTTTGGATTGAGTAGATTTGATTGAGTCAGCGTAGTAGAGTACCATTGCCACACCAAGATTGAATGGTGGGCAATGCCCACCCTACTGGTCACTGGTCACTGGTCACTGGTCACTGGTCACTGGTTTGTTGTGGCTTGGGCTTGGGCTTGGGCTTTGGTAAATCCTTTGGTTTTCCTTCAGAACTACCCTGTGGACTGCCTTGAGGTTTGCTCTGTGGAGTATCGTCAGGACTACCTTCGGGACTGCTCTGAGGTTTGCTCGGAAACTTCCCTTTGGGTTTGCCTTTGAAAGGTGGTTTTCCTTTTGGTGGGGCGGTATCTTTACCGGCTGCTTTCAGCGCTGCTCGTTTTTCTGCGATCGCTGTTGCTTTATCATCTTTACTAGCTTTAAGGAACTTCGGTGGTCTCTCCAAAGGTAATCCCAGTAATGAATCAAATTCAAAAGCGTCCCGATGGGGTACAAACCTTGCCTTAATTTGTACAAACACTGGCTTACCCTGCTCTTCTTTTGATGCTTTGGGATTAAACCTAAACGGTGGAACCAATGCGTCTCGCCAGAACAAAGGTAAGTGACTGGCTTTCATGTATTTTACTTTTTTGGATGGTTCAGATTGTTTAATATGCTCCAATCGTTCCTTAGTAAAATTCTTGAAAACAGAGATACAAGGTGTGCGACACACAGGAATAAACTGCCACAATCCGCAAAGTTTAAACTCCATGTCAGCGAGTTCTTCCGAAATCACCTCTTCATGACGTCCTTTGTCAAAGCCGACGAGTTGGAAGCCAACATTAGGCGCTACATCCCTACCGGGAAAATGAGTAAACCTTGGATAAACAACAACCCGTTGAGTAGATTCGCCAGATGATTCTACTTCTTTCTTGAGAGCATCAAAAGCTTTTTGTTTGCGAGGGGCATAGAAAAGCGGATATTCTTTGTTACCAATAGTAATGGTATTGTTGTTGGCTTCTCCAAATTTAACCTTGCCTGTAATGACGCCAACTGCTTGAAAAATGGCACCTGGCTCCTCTGGAGTGGGCTTTTGCTCTTCCTCTGGAGTGCGCTTCTGCTCTTCCTCTGAAGTTGGCTTTTGCTTTTCCTCTGGAGTTGGCTTTTGCGCTGCCTCTAGAGTTGGCTTTTGCGCTGCCTCTGGAGTTGGCTTTTGCTTTTCCTCTGAAGTTGGCTTTTGTGCTGCCTCTGGAGTTGGCTTCTGCTTTTTCTCTAGAGTTGGCTTTTGCTCTACTTCTGGAGTGGGCTTCTGCTCTTCCTCTGAGGCTTTTGAGGCTGTAGGTTTTTCAGGCGCGGGGTCTTGTGTTTGTTCGATGGTGGTTTCTGGTTCAGCAGAAGAATTTTCAACTTTTTTGTCGCTGTTAGCTTCTTTTGATGTCATAACTATAAGTAAGCACGTTTTTTTTAATGATAAACTTGGGATTGCTTCCCAAGTTTTGTTTTGCTTGTAAAAGTGTTTGAAGAAGTTGTATTGGTAGCATAAACGACTTACCAGTATCCCTGTAACACTAGGAGACTCAGACACAGAAGTCGTAGCGTGGGGATGCGATCGCTTACTGCCATCCAAAAATCACTCATACACTGCAAGCAGCGATCTGAATTATACATTGACAAAGCGTATTTGCTCGTTTTGTTACAGGACTCCGGTTATACCGTTGTCATACCGCACCTCTGCGGAGCATCTCAAAACCATATACATAAATATCCGCAAATTTATAACGTTGCTCCTTTTCACGCCATTCCGCAAGACCAATTTCGCTGAAAAAATCTGCGAAATCGTCAAATTCTAAAATATCATCCCCTGCGGATTCCTGCCATATAGTTTGCAATTCTTCTTTTGATAATAAAGCTGAGATATTTTTGGGAGAGTCAAAAAATCTACTCAAGTTAGGATATTCTTCTCTAATAGCATTACAGCGTTCTTCTGATGCCTTCTTGAGTCCAATTTCTAGAGATTTTCCAAGGAAGCACTTTTAATCAAGAGGAAGCTTTTCGGATTTTACCTAGAAGCAAGAGATTGCTAGTGTGCTAAAAAGAGTTTTGGGGATAAAACGACTGGCAAAAAATCCGGTTTTTTCAAAAATTTTGGCTCTTAATATAGTTTAATAGAGATGTTGCGATTTATGAAGTCAGCATTATGAGGTATTGGCAAGCACTAGCTGGGTTAGTCTTGGCTATGGTTCTTTTTTTATCTCCCCTATCAGCATATGCAGCAAGTTCTTCCAGTATCAGTCGTGCTGCAAGCAATCAGCTCAGTGGTAAAGATTTCTCAAACCAAAGCTTGATTGGGCAAGAGTATACTAGTCTCAAACTGGAAAATGCTAATTTTAGCAATGCCGATCTTCGTGGTGGAGTTTTTAATTCATCATTGTTGCGAGGCGCGAATCTCCACGGTGTTGATTTTACTGATGGCATATCTTATCTATCAGACTTTAAAGGTGCTGATTTAAGTGATGGAGTTTTTACAAACGCAATGATGTTGCGTTCAAGTTTTAATAATGTTGATGTCACAGGTGCTGATTTTAGTAATGCAGTTTTAGACCGTTTGGAAGTGAAGAAGCTTTGTGAGAATGCTACTGGTGTCAATTCTAAAACGGGTGTTTCCACTCGTGAATCTTTAGGTTGCGATTCTTGAACCCGTCCTAACTCCTCTCTACTTGGGAGAGGAGTTTTTTATCGGGAGGGCGTAGAATCCCAGGTGATTGGCAATTGGACGTTCGCGCATCGGTATTCTCGTATGAATGGGAGCGTTTAAAACTTTCGGTTTTCGCTCTTTTGCCATCACTAGTGTTGTTGAACCGCCCCCATCTATATTGAGTGCAGTGTAAGCACCTAAATCTAGAATAATCTTTGTTAGCTCCGCGATCGCAACCCCTTCGCTGTAGTATGGTTGTTTGCCATCAACAGCAATTAACCAAAGTTTAGTTCCTTCTCGATTCACAGCAACTGCAACTCGCGGATAAGGTTTATCATCTCCTAAGTCAGAAATAGCTGACCGACCGCGATCGACTAAAAGTTGATTGCCTGCAATACCTTGTTCTGTTCCTTCAGGACACTTTTCACTTTCCAAAATCTGAGCGCGGTTGGTAGGTGAGATGCACAACACAAACCAATTTTTTTCTGGTTGGGAATAACGGTATCCATTAGAAATAGTATCACCGATGGGATTCACAATATCTCCGCTATGTGGATAGTAATCCCAAGGAGTGTTTTCATAGAAATCTTGAAAGTAACTGGCATTAATTGCTAATTGCAGCTTAAACTGGTTGAGAAATTTTGAAGTTGTTTGTGCTCTATTTTCACCATCATTGACAGTTTTTACTCCGGGTGTGACAAGTGCTTTAATTCCCGGTTTTGTTAAGTCAATGGTGACGATGTGAGTCATGACTGGACGTGGTTTGTAACGAGCGATTCGTTTGTAAACTATTCCATCAAAAAGGGCTTGTTCTAAATCTGTCTGAGGTGGACGTTTAAGACACAACCAGACATAGACTATCAGTGGCAATAGTATTAGAAAACTCGTTCCTAGTAGTAAAAATCGTCGTAAGTAAACTAACACCATTTTGGATTTTAGGCGAATACCGAAATGCAAGAGAATTAAATTGAATTGCTATTCAAGTCTCTGCTGCCAAATTTCAGGGCTTCGACGAATGTGCAGAACTGCTATAACGGTTATACACCTATCACTAAATTAAATACGGTATCAACTACCTCTAGAAACTCTATAGCAAGCTCCCATTTCTGATTTGCATACCATTGAGCCGCTCGATCGATATCTTCTTCAACCCTTGAATCAAGTACTAGAGATAAGTTACTGCTCATGATACTTGTTCAACAGCCTTTGCTTAACTTCACTCCATGTCTTGAACTGTGCTGTGCCTTGTGAGGAAATGCGATTTTGCACAATTTCGAGATGCCAATCAGGCATAGAAACTTCATCAGGTGCAGCAACAATCAAGTTCCAAAGTTCCTGAACGTAATCAATTTGTTGCTCTTTACTTAATTGCTCAAATCCAGGTGGAAGAGTCAAGTGTTGAGGCATAAACAATGATACCACATAAATGAACTTTAGATTTTGTACTAAAGGTCTCTATTATATCACAGTAAATAAAAGGGCAGCATATCTTAGTATTTCTATTTACCTTTCAATTTACTCGCTCGTCTAATCGAGCAAGGAGATATTCTCTAATTTTTAATACTAATGGAGTCAAAACCTCACTGGGTAACGGATATTCTACCTGACTACCAAGACCGGAAAAAACTAGAGGTCCTCTAACAGTAGCAGACCATTCCGGTAAACAAGCAATGACATGAAAATGAACGTGGTTAAATCCTTCTCCTTCAGCAAACTGGGCTATATATTCTTTATCTGTATTAAGAATTTCGTGGAGTGCTTGGCATAAAAAAGTCATCAATTGGGAAAATTCTGTAAACTCATCTTGAGTGAGTTGGTGCAATGCATGGCAATGACGCTTCAAGACAACCACTAACCATCCTTTGATAGAAGTGGGATGAGTATGTTCGACAATCCAATAATTTGTCTCAACAATTCGAGGTGCGTTACTCAGAGAGATAAAACCTTGAATTGCTTGACAAGAAAGACAATTGCCATCAAATTTTTGCATGACTAAAAATTAACTAATCGCCAATCCCCAATCGCTAATCCCCAATATTTACAGGGTGGGCGAGTTGCCCGCCCCTTCAATTATCTTTTTGGTAGAGCATTTTCTGGAACGTGTTGAGTTCCACCTGAAACTGTTGCGTCATTTGTTCCCTTACCATCTGCCATTGCAGGGCGAACAGCATCATAAATCTCAGGGTATTTTGCCTGTAGTTGAGTATCATTCAGTTGTGCATCCAGTATGGTACCGTTTGAAGATCTCACTGTATATGCAAATCCATTAGGAGTACTATTGATGGTAATTTTGTGGTCGCGCAGAACCAAAGTGGTCAGGGGGAGCTTTTCAGAAGCCCGTGTTGTAGTAGCAAAAAATACGCCAAACCCCAGGATGAGGAGAAGAGTTACTGACAGTTTACGCACGAGCTGTCCTCAAAACAACTAGCAATAATTTAACCGTACTTAATGTAATTTTGCAAACTTTTTTAAGGTAACATTAATGACTAGCGATCGCGTGACGGATGTAATTGTTATTGGTAGCGGAATCGGGGGCTTAAGCTGTGCTGCTCTCCTGGCTAAGTACGGCTTTGATGTTGTGGTTTGTGAAAGCCACTCCATTCCCGGAGGAGCCGCACATAGTTTTGAACGAAATGGTTACAAGTTTGACTCAGGACCTTCTCTGTATTCCGGATTGTCTTACACCCCTTCATCCAACCCTCTCAGACAAGTACTGAACGCAATTGGTGAAAATTTAGATTTTGTAACATACGATACTTGGGGATGTTGCCTGCCAGAAGGAGATTTTGACACCTCGGTAGGAGGTGACCAATTTTGTGAAGTTTTATTAAGATTGCGTGGAGAGAAAGCTGTAGCTGAATGGCGGGAGTTACAGCGAGTCATGGCACCACTCGGACGTGCTGCGACTGCAATGTCACCAGCCGCCCTCCGCTTAGATATCGGTGCAGTGTTGACTGTAGGTTCCTTTGCTCCGTCTTTGTTTCAGCATATTGCTAGTTTCCCCAAGCTGATGGGAGCTTTTAGTCCGATTATGGACAGTGTTATTAAAGATTCCTTTACGCGCAATTGGCTAGATTTGCTTTGTTTTCTTCTCTCAGGACTGCCAGCTAGCGGTACCAGTGCAGCTGAGGTGGCATTTATGTTTGCTGATTGGTATCGACCGGGTGTCATGCTGGATTACCCAGTAGGTGGCAGTGGTGCTTTGGTGGATGCACTTGTCAGAGGACTGGAACGGCACGGGGGGCAGCTAATGTTAAACACTCATGTTGAGGAAATTCTTGTAGAGACGAGAGGTGGTGCGTTTTTGGGTACGTCCTCGCAACGTGCTGTAGGCGTGCGCTCGCGCTCAGCGCAAGCCGTACCCGGCTTATCGCGTGATGGTAAAAAGATTATGGCACGTCGGGCAGTGGTTTCAAATGCATCCATTTGGGATACACTCAAGTTGCTTCCCACCGGAGCAGTACCAAAACAGTTTCAGGAACAACGAGCAAGTACACCAGAATGTGAAAGCTTTATGCATCTGCACTTAGGTATAGATGCACGAGGATTGCGTTCTGACCTTGCCTGTCACTACTTATTTGTTAAAGATTGGAATCTTGGTGTCACTGCGCCTCAAAACGTTGTACTAATATCAATTCCATCAGTGTTAGACCCATCACTCGCACCACCAGGCAAGCACGTTATTCACGCTTATACTCCCGGTAGCGAACCCTATTCTGTTTGGCAGGGAATGGACAGAAGGAGTGAGGAATATGCCAAGCAAAAACAAGTACGTGCAGAAGTTATGTGGCAAGCATTGGAACGAGTTATTCCAGATGTGCGTTCGCGCTCAGCGCAAGCCGTACCCGGCTTATCGCGTCTTGAAGTGACACTTGTTGGTACGCCCATAACTCACGAACGCTATCTACGCCGTCACAAAGGTTCTTACGGTCCGGCAATTTCAGCAGGAAAAGGGTTCTTTCCCGGCTCGGGTACACCTCTTGCAGGATTACTGTGTTGTGGAGACTCCACCTTTCCCGGTATCGGTTTACCTGCAGTGGCTGCAAGTGGAGCGATCGCAGCCAATACTCTTGCTCCCGTACACAAGCATTTAGAAATGCTCAAAGAGATAGTATAACTGTAAAGGATGAAGGATAAACGATAAAGGATGACCGATTCAATGCGATCGCTACTAGTTGGAATAACTCTCAGCTTGGGAATATCTTCACTGGTGATTCCAGAATCTTCTTTTGCTCAAGCAAAGCAACAAGTATCCAATGCCCAAGTTGCGGCGATGGTGGAAGCCTTGAGACTTGCTGCACCTAAAACTGGCAGTACAAATGATGGATATTACAGTGATTGGCAAGTTAAACCAGACACCCTCAAAGGTTGGTCAAAAAATTGTCTGAAAAAAGAAGTCACGCCGACACAGTTTGAGAATGATGCCAAGCTAGCACGTCAAGTTGTCTCGTGTATTACAACTCGCGAACTGAACAAGCAATATTCCGCCACTGGCAATGAAACTGCTGCTGTGCGTGGCGTGGCCTGTTGGTGGATGACTGGTAACTATACGGGATGCAATAGTGGATTTACTGCTGATTACGTTAAAAAGGTGACAAGTTACTATCAGCAGCAACGCTCAAAATCAAGTTCTACCAACTCTAAACCACCAACTAATTCATCTTCATCATCTCCCAAAAAACCAACATCGCGATCGACTTCCACCACCCCCGCACCTACAGAAAGTGCATCTCCATTGCCAACAACATCGCCGAGTGCTACACCAACAAGCAGTCCATCTCCATCACCCACAACCTCCCCAACACCTTAGGTAAACAGGTTGATAAACCACAGATGCGAGAGGCGTAGTATTATATCATCCCCCAAACAATGGCAAAAATGTGGGCTCGAAGGGATTTGTTTTGGGTTGAGCCTCAACTTCCTCCTCACAACTACTCCAAGCTGGTGCGAAACTCCTTCAAAAGCTGCCCGAGATTTAGATATAAACCCAGAAATTATTAATAATAGCCCAGTTCTACAACGTTGGCAGCGTCAAGTCCCCAATGTGTTGGAGGAAATTAAAAACGATCCCAGTTTTCCCACTAGAATCAGGCTGGGCTTATCTTACTTTCCTTCCACAGAGGAAGCATTTGGGATAAATCTTGGTGTTGAAGATGCCTTGATTGGTAGCAGTCGCTTAACGGTGAGTGGAGAGTACCAAGCAATATTTAACGGTCAGCGAGAGACTTACGGAGGAGATTTACGTTACTACCTGCGTCCTTTAGGAAGCTATATCAATATTGCCACCGTTGCAGGTTACCGACACTTAGAAACAGATAGCTACTTAAGAAATGGCGTGAATTTAGGAGTCAAGCTGCTTTTCGTGTTATCTCGTGGTGGTGCAGCAGATATTTCTTTAACCCAAAGTTGGGTCGCCCCGCGCACAAGTGAAGAAGTTGGCTTAACAACTTTGTCAGTCAGTTACGCTGTGACTCGCGACATAAGGCTATCTACAGATATTCAGTTTCAAAATTCTAAAGAGGAGAAAGACAGCCGCGTCGGTGTTGTTTTGGAATGGCTACCGTAAGTAAAATACGTAAAATTTGTACCTAGCTTTAAGTTCAGGTTTGAACTGCCAAAAGAGCCAGCTCTGACCTAGCCAAAAGTGCATAAGCTCATGTTGCTTGCAACAACTTAAGATTAGGGGCTATGTCTTTTGACTGAGCTTCGCTGCGATCGCTGCGGAATTCATTTTAATGCATACAATCTGATTTTTGTCAATCGATGTCAACATTATTAATTCATCAAAATAAATTGGTAGGAATTATGTATTTAGAAAATAATTTCAGTATGCAAGCAACACAATGTACTTTGACACTACAGCAAGAAATTGTAGAATGCAGAGGTGCTGAGGAAGCAGCACAACCAGCAAACTTCACTAGAAGTACGTTTTTGGCAAATATGAGCCACGAATTGCGATCGCCACTCAACGCTATTCATCAAATGACAGTATTTTTCATATAAAGGAACCATAACCTTTATAAAGGGTAAATTTTTTACACCTCTATGACTAGGTTAGATTTAACAAAAAAATTCTGTAAAGTATCTAAATCAAAAATATGGAAATCATTTTTTTAAATATATGTATAAAATCATGAGCGGAATCGAAAAAAACTTAGTTAGAGGAACTATTTTAATCGTTGATGATACACCAGATAACTTAAACCTCTTAAGTAGTATTTTATTAAAAGCAGGATATAAAGTGCATCCAGCCCCGAGTAGTAAATTAGCTTTAAGGTTTATTCAATCGAATTTACCCGATCTAATTCTATTAGATATTATGATGTCTGGAATGGATGGATATGAAGTATGTAGACTAGTTAAATCATCTCTTAAAACTCAAGACATTCCCATTATTTTTATTAGTGCTTTACACGAAGTTTTGGACAAGGTAAAAGCTTTTTCTTTGGGTGGAGTCGATTATATTATTAAGCCTTTTGAATCTCAAGAAGTTTTAGCTAGGGTAGAAAATCAGTTACGACTTAGAAGGCTTTCTAAAGAACTTTTAGAGCAAAATTTAAGGTTAACAGCAGAACTTGAAGAACGTAAGCGTGTAGAAGAAGCTTTGCGGCAACAAAAAGAACTTTTACAAACTATTTTTGACCATATTCCTGTCATGTTAACTCTTTACGATAATGAAGGTCGAATTCATTTAGTGAATCGAGAGTTCAAACGTCTTTTAGGTATATATCGAGAAGAAATTCATCAAATTGACATATTAGAAGACCTCTTTCCCGACCCTAAAATTCGTGCTCTGGTTTTAGAGCACATGATAGCCGCGACTGGAAGGTGGCAAGACTTTAAAATTAGAACGGGACTGGGACATTATATCGATACTTCTTGGGCAAACATTCGATTAAATAATGATACGATTATAGGTATCGGGCAAGATATTACCGAGCGCAAACAAGCAGAAGAAGCATCTGTGCTTGAAGAACGTAACCGCATGGCAAGAGAAATACATGATACCCTGGCACAAGCTTTTACAGGTATTATCGTTCATTTGGGTGCAGCTTCACGAGTTATAGAGGAAGCTTCAGAGGATGCAAGAGAACATATTCAAATAGTCCGCGACCTTGCACGTAGAGGTTTGACAGAAGCACGTCGTTCAGTAGAGGCACTGCGTCCGCAGTTATTGGAGAATGGGGACTTATGTAGTGCTCTTAAGCGTCTAACAATGCAGATGCAATCTTATTCTCAGGCTCGGATTATTTGTGAAGTGACAGGTGAGGTTTACCCCCTAGGCTCAGACATAGAAACTAATTTGTTGCGAATTGGACAAGAAGCATTGACAAATGCTGTTAAATATGCTGATGCTAGTGAAATTCGAGTTGAAATGATATACGAACAAACACGGTGTCTTTTAAGAATTAAAGATGATGGACAGGGATTTGATGCAGAAAGCCCTTCTATCAGTAATGGTTATGGTCTTTTAGGAATAAGAGAACGAGCTCGACACATTGAGGCAGAACTAACCATAAGAACTCATCCGGGAGAGGGTACAGAAGTTGTGGTATTAATCAGTGACCAGTGACCAGTGACCAGTGACCAGTGACCAGTGACCAGTGACCACTAGTATAAATGAGTAACAGCGTAGTTCAATCAAATCTTATTCGCGTCCTAATTGCTGATGACCATCCTGTGGTACGTCAGGGTTTGGCAGCGATGATTGAGCGAGAGCCAGATATGATCGTGATAGCACAAGCTAGCGATGGGCGTTCTGCTATAGAAATGTTTCGCGAGTATCAACCTGACGTCACTCTTATGGATTTACGCATGCCGAAAATGGGTGGTGTTGGTGCTATTGATGCGATTTGTAGTGAGTTTGATGATGCCAGAATTATTGTACTGACAACTTTTGATGGCGATGAAGATATTTATCGCGGCTTGCAGGCGGGTGCAAAGGGTTATTTGCTTAAAGATGCTGAACCTGATGAACTTTTAACGGCTATTCGCACCGTTGCTAGCAACCAAAAGTACCTTCAGCCTACGGTGGGAGCTAAACTGGCAGAACGGATGAGTTATCCAAAACTGAGCGATCGCGAGAAGCAAGTCCTTCGCTTAATGGCAGTTGGTAAGAGCAATCAAGAGATCAGTTCTGCCTTGCGTATTTCCGAAAGTACTGTTAAATTCCACATTAATAATATTTTGAGCAAATTGGGTGTCCATGACAGAACCCAAGCCGTTCTTGTTGCTCTCAAACGCGGATTTGTGAGTCTTTCTTAAGATTAGGATTGAATTAAAAAGATAATCACTTTGATTTGCAGATTATAAATTATGTATGTAAGATTTTGCTCAGAGATTACTCCCTTTGGGCTCTAAAATTCCACTCACTTTGTAGGTGGGGCTATGCCCTACAATGGCGAATGTGCGGCATAGCCCTACCTACCTGTAATGGTAATCTTCTGGCACCGAAGGGAGTAATTCCAGATCTGAGTAACCTAAGTAATGCCTCAAATCCTTGTGTATTAAGAACACCTAGCCAAAAGTTCAGGTAACAACCCAACACTTAGTACAGGTAAAAACTCAACTGTAGGAGAGCGACATGGCAAGGCAAAGTGTCGTATATTATGGCTCTGTAAACAATACGCAGCCCGATAACATCCACTCACTATCCGGACTGGATGTCCTTCGGCGAGTGCTGTAGTTTACTGCTCTTTATCTGCCCATGTAAGAGAGGGAATCTTGGAGAGGTGGGAGATGAGGGAATGGCTTGCACGGGGCTATATTCCCTTGTCCCCCTTTATTTTTCAGCGATCGCTGACCAGGCTGGCGATCGCGGATGCTAGTTCTGTTGGGTCTATGGGCTTGGAAAGATGTTTCTGAAAACCCGCAGCAAGTGCTTTATCTCGATCTTCATCTTTCGCATATGCTGTTAGTGCAATCGCTGGAATTCTACCTCTTTGTTCTGGAGGAAGTTCTCTGATTTTACGAATTAAGGTGTACCCATCTTCACCTGGCATACCAATATCGCTCACCACTACATCTGGCTGAAATTGTTGCAGAGCTTCTAGAGCTTCTTGTGCTGATGCAGTTTCCATCGCGATCGCTCCATACGGTGCTGCCTACTATACGGATTGGCTGTCCGCTAGCATCTCTTGCAGCCACAATTCCGTGGTCTATTACATACTTATACTTGTTCTCTTTGTTACGAACTCGATATTCAGCAGTATAGCGATCGCTTTTTGCAAAGGCAATTTTTGCTTCTTCTTGTACCCTCTGCAAATCCTCTGGATGGACAAGTTCGCACCACCACTTAGCACTTGGTTCGGTTTCTCCTAGCGAATAACCCAAAATTCTGGTTAACCCCTCTGTCCTTTCAACAGTATCTCGCTCAATATCCCAGTCATAAATAAGACAGTTAACCGCCGCCGCCGCTAACTCAAATCGCTCGTTCGCTAATTCAATTTCTAAGCCTAATGTCTGCTCGCATTGAGCAACTTCTCGTCGCATTTGAGCCATCTTGAGGTTCGCCTCAACGCGAGCTAATAATTCGCGAGCCGAGAAGGGCTTAATGAGATAATCGTCTGCACCTGCTTCTAATCCTTCTACACTGGATTCTTTTCCTGCACGAGCAGATAGCAGAATGATGGGCAATGCTTTTGTGTCTGGGTTAGCCCGTAACTCGCGTAACAAACCAAAACCGTCTAGTTGCGGCATCATAACGTCTGTAATAACGAGATCGGGGAGTTGCTGACGAACAGCCGCTAAAGCAGCTACCCCATCTGCTACAGCTTGTACCTGATAATGTTGGCTCAACAAACGCTTCATGTAGTCTCGCATATCAGCGTTATCATCTACTAACAAGATCCGCGCCGCAAAGGATGGGGGGGTAGACTCTCTGTCTATCCCAATTTCCCAATCTCCCAATCTCCTACTCTCTTCCGGTAACCAGGGAAATACTGTTTCAACATAGGAAGCCGTTCCTATTGCTGTTGATGCTGAGGTTGATGCAGCTTTAATGCGTTCTTGCGGCAAGTGAGCGCATCCTGTAGGAATTGATACAATAAAGCTCGTTCCTTCATGAACAACGCTTCTCGCCTCAATCGTACCGCCATGCAGGTGTACGAGTTCTCGAACTAATGACAAACCAATACCCGAACCCTCATAAGTCCGTCCTCTAACTCCTTGCACTCGATGAAATCGCTCAAAGATTTTAGGGAGTTCTGCGGCGGGAATACCTATACCAGTGTCCCGCACGTCTAACTCAACGCGAGCGCTACAATAGCGTAGGGCAATGACAATTTTGCCCTCAAAAGTGAATTTGAAGGCATTGGAGAGCAAGTTAAATACAATCTTCTCCCACATTTCCCGGTCAACATACACTTTTTCAGGAAGGGGAGGGCAATTTACTAACAACTGCATTCCCGCGTTTTCAATGGCTGACCGGAAAACACCTGCCAAATCCGTAGTGAGTATTGCTAAATCGGTTGGTTCATAAACTGCTTCTATGCGCCCTGCTTCAATGCGAGAGAAATCTAGCAAGGTGTTAGCCAGTTTCAGCAAGCGCAGGGAATTTCGATGAGCAATTTCTAGTTTAGGGCGATCGCTAGGATTTGGTCCTGTTGGATTTGTTAAAGTTTCTTCTAAAGGACTCAGCATGAGTGTGAGTGGCGTGCGAAACTCATGGCTGATATTGCTGAAGAATACTGTCTTTGCTCGGTCTAACTCTGCCAATGCTTCGGCGCGTTTGCGTTCTGCTTCATAAGCATCGGCATTGGCAATTGCGGTAACAATATTACTGACAACTAAATCAAAAAATCCTTGGTACTCATCATCAAATGACCGTCGGGAACTAATACCTAACACTAGCAAGCCAGCTAGTTGTTGCTTTCCTGACTGAGCGATGGGCATTACGATTGCTTTGGATGAATCTTTTCCAAGAAGCCCACCAAATCGTTCTTTTAAATCATGAATAACTTTTACCGTATTTATACGGTTGACTTCTCTTAAATTCCATGTTTCTTCTTGAGTCAAGTCAACGCAATCGGGACTTGCGGGAGTTCCCGCCTCTATACCTATAGTTCTTACCAACCTTGCTTGTTTGCCTTCTGCTTCTACCTGATACAGCAAGGCAAAAGGAATATCAGCTGAATTTTTGCACAGCGTTTCTGCTGCGATATTGTAGGCGTCAATAACAGTCTTTGCTTGTGCTGCATTCGATGCTAGTTCTCGTAACGTTCGCAAACGACGCTCGCCGATAACTCGCGCTGTTGTTTCAATGACAGCACAAAAGACTCCGCCCACTCCACCACTTTCATCTCGAATTGGACTGTAGGAGAAGGTGAAATATGTTTCCTCTAAATAGCCATAGCGATCCATTAACAGCAGCAAATCGTCTGACCAAGTAGGTTCACCTGTGGTTAAAACACTCTCAGCTAACGGACCAATAACATCCCAGACTTCCGCCCAACAAGCTTTGGCAGAGTGTCCCAAAAATTGGGGGTGCTTGCTTGCACCAAGCATTGGACGGTAAGCATCGTTGTAGAGGTTAGCGTACTCTGCTCCCCACCAAATAAACATAGGGTAGCGAGAGTTTAATATAATACTGACAGCAGTTTTTAAACTTTGCGCCCACTGAGATAGTGGACCTAAAAGTGTTTGCGACCAATCAAGCGATCGCATCACTTGCCCCATTTCTCCACCGCCTGCAAAGATTTCCTCAGAAATAGTCAATTTCACTCTATTGCTGTGTCTTAACTCATATTAATAATTTCTGCTTTGTATGCCTATATGGGTAGGCGCATAGAATAAAGGTGGTAAATTCTACTTAATATTCTATCAATTTCCTCAGAGCCTTCTCTACCTAAAGATTTAATTTGGAACTGGTAGGGTGGGCAATGCCCACCCTACATAACCATATATCTTGTGGTGGGCAATGCCCACCCTACATAACCATATATATTAATGGTGGGCATTGCCCACCCTACATAAAAAAGGGCAGGCAATGCCCACCCTGGAAGAAATTGAGAAAATAACTCTGTTGCAAATTAACCCAACAATTCTTTTGCTTTAGCTAACACGTTATCAACTGTATAGCCAAACTTCTCCATAGCAACATTACCAGGAGCGGAAACACCAAAACGATCGACACTAACGATCGCGCCTTCACTACCATAGTAGCGCTGCCAACCAAAGCTAGAAGCTGCTTCTACAACTAACCGCTTGGTAACAGCTTTGGGTAGTACGGATTCGCGGTAATCGGCTGGTTGCTCTTCAAATATTTCCCAGGAAGGTAGGGAAACAACACGAACTTTTTTACCTGCTTCTCTCAGTTTCTGAGCCGCTTCGACACAAAGGTGTACTTCACTACCAGTAGCAATGAGGATAATATCGGGTGTTTCGTTCTCATCTCCATCAACGATGTAACCACCCTTTGCTGCTTTTTCAATACTGCTTCCTGGCAATTGAGGCAAGTTTTGCCGGGAGAAAGCCATTAGGGTGGGACGGTGTTGATTTGCTTGTTCAACTGCTACTTTGTAAGCACCGGAGGTTTCGTTTCCATCTGCAGGACGGTAAACGATCAGATTGGGAATTGCTCGCAAGGAAGCTAGGGTTTCTACTGGTTGGTGGGTAGGACCATCTTCTCCTAAAGCTAAGGAGTCGTGAGTCATAACGTAAATGACCCCAGCCTGTGACAGTGCTGACAAGCGAATTGCTGCTCGCATATAGTCGGCAAAGACGAGGAATGTCGCACAGTAAGGAATCAGTCCTGAACCGTGGAGGGCAATACCGTTACAAATCGAGCCCATACCATGCTCGCGCACTCCAAAACGGAGGTTGCGGTTGTGGTATTGACCTTTTTGGAAGTCACCGGATACTTTTAAATAGGTTAAGTTGGAGTGGGTGAGGTCAGCAGAACCACCAATTAATTCTGGTAAAGCGGGTGCAAGGGCATTGAGGGTAACTTCAGAAGTTTTACGGGTAGCGATTGCTTTATCTTCAGCTTTGTAGACAGGCAGTGTTTTTTCCCAACCTTCTGGAAGTTTGTTACTTAACAACCGCTCAAATTCGGCAGCGTCTTCAGCGTATTTGGCTTTATAGTCTGCCCAGATTTTGTTCCAATCTGTTTCTAGTTGAGCGCCACGCTCAACTGCTTTGCGGAAGTGCTTGAGGGCATCTTCTGGAACGACAAAGGGTTCGTTTTCCCAACCTAAGTTTTCACGGGTGAGTTTAACTTCGTCACCACCAAGGGCTGCACCATGGACGCCTGCTGTGTTTTGCTTGTTAGGCGAACCGTAACCGATGGTGGTGGTAACTTTAATGAAAGAGGGTTTATCGGTAACAGCTTTAGCTGCTTCAATTGCTTTGGCAATTGCTTCGAGGTCGCTGTTACCGTCTTGAACGTGCTGCACATGCCAACCGTAAGCTTCAAAGCGCTTACCTACATCTTCTGTAAAAGAAACGTCAGTTGAACCGTCGATGGAGATGTGATTGTCGTCGTACAGAGCAATCAACTTGCCCAATGCTAAGTGTCCGGCTAGGGAACAAGCTTCACCTGAAACTCCTTCCATGTTACAACCATCACCTAGAATTACATAGGTGTAGTGGTCAACAAGTGTGGTATCGGGTTTGTTGAATTTTCCGGCAAGATGTGCTTCGGCGATCGCCAATCCAACTGCATTGGCAATTCCCTGTCCCAAGGGTCCGGTGGTGACTTCCACCCCTTCTGTTTCAAAGTTTTCTGGGTGACCGGGAGTTTTAGAACCCCACTGGCGGAACTGTTTGATGTCGTCGATGGTTACGCTGTCGTAGCCGGTCAAATGGAGTAGGGCATACTGCAACATACAGCCGTGACCTGCCGATAGGACAAAGCGATCGCGATTAAACCATTTGGGATTTTTGGGATTAAACCGCATAAAGCGGTCCCACAGAACAAATGCCATTGGCGCTGCGCCCATTGGCAGCCCTGGGTGACCGGACTTTGCCTTTTCGACAGCATCAATTGCCAGAAAGCGGATTGAGTTAATACAAAGTTCTTCGAGGGTTTGGGTTGCAACAGCCATAATCTCTGGTTTTTACGACGGGTTAGCACTCTTTCAATCAGTGAGCAGTGACCAGTTACCAGTGACCCAACGGGAGAGCCAGTCGCCTACGGCGCTGGACTCACCAGCGATCGGTTACCAATGGAACTGGTCTCTATTGACTGGTAACTGTATCATCCCATTGGTGCTTGTTTAGGGACAAGCGTCAGATTTTGGGATTTTTGATATGGATTTTGAATTAATTTTACGGGGTATTCCCATTCTTATCGGTTGCTGAACCGACGAAATTAGGATTTTGAGTAGGGGGACAGGGCATCGGGCATTGGGATAAAATTAATTTCATGCCCGGTTAGCGAGCAAATGCTCGGAGAATTTTTGAATATGTTACCCTATTCTCAAAGTAAGTTACTATCGAGCTGTTTGCAGTATGACTTAACTCCCAAATTTCAAATTTCCCACTTTAGTGGTATTTTTTAAAGGCTAATGTCACATTATGACCGCCAAAACCAAAGGAATTGGAGAGTGCCACCTCGACATTTGCGGCGCGGCTTGTGTTGGGAACATAATCTAGATCGCATCCTTCGTCTGGATTTTCCAGATTGATTGTTGGTGGGATTCTGTTGTTAGCGATCGCCAAAACTGTTGCTACTGCTTCAATACCACCCGATCCACCCAATAGATGACCTGTCATTGACTTCGTAGAACTGACTGCTACTTTGTAGGCATGGTCGCCTAAAGCCCGTTTCATAGCGGCTGTTTCCGTTGGATCGTTCATTGGAGTGCTCGTACCATGAGCGTTGATATAGCTTACGAGTTCTGGGGTAAGCCCTCCATCCTTCAGTGCCAGTTGAATCGCTCTTGCAGCTCCTTCTCCACCAGGTACTGGAGAGGTCATATGATATGCGTCACAGGTCATGCCATAGCCAACCATTTCTGCGTAAATACGAGCGCCACGACTTAAAGCGTGGTGCAATTCTTCTAGTATCAGAATGCCCGCACCTTCGCCCATCACAAACCCATCGCGATCCTTATCAAAAGGACGGCTAGCGCGAGAGGGGTCGTCATTGCGCGTAGACAAAGTTCTTGCTGAGGTAAAACCCGCCATAGATAAGGGTGTAACAGCTGCTTCACATCCCCCACAAATCATGGCTTGGGCGTATCCCCCTTGAACCAAACGAAAAGCATCGCCAATAGCATTTGAGCCAGCCGCACAGGCTGTGACGGAACAGGAGTTAGGACCTTTAGCACCAGTGTGTATTGCTGTCAATCCTGCTGCCATATTAGCGATCATCATCGGCACCATAAATGGGCTACAGCGATCTGGTCCTCGGTTCAGGTAGATTGTTTGCTGCTCTTCCATTACTTTGATACCGCCAATGCCAGAACCGATGATGATGCCTACCTGTTCTGCATTCAAGTCATTAATTACAAATTTCGCATCGGCAAGAGCCTGTTTTGAAGCTGCTACACCCAATTGCGAAAAGCGCTCCATGCGCTTAGCTTCCTTACGATCCATGTAGTCATGGGGGTCAAAATTCTTGACCTCACCAGCAATGCGACAATCATGGCGAGATGCGTCAAACAGGGTAATTTCACCAATACCGTTACGTCCGGTTATTAATCCTTCCCAATATTCAGCTGGTGTATTACCAATCGGTGTAATCGCGCCAACACCAGTTACAACAACGCGCTTACGTAGAAAATCAGTCATGTCAGTAGTTAGATGGCTCTCGATGGGGACTAGGGATTGGGGAACTCGCGGTCCCCTCTGGGGATAAGGGGCAATGGGGAACTCGGGGCCCCCTCTGGGGATAAGGGGCAATGGGGAACTCGGGGCCCCCTCTGGGGATAAGGGGCAATGGGGATTGGAGATGAGGGATTAGGATTTTTAGTTGTTAGTCAGTTTTTTTCTAACAACTTCCCCCTATCAGCCTACCAATCGCCAGTCCCCAGTCCCCAATCACTCTTAGGCTGATGCAGCAACTTTGTTGTTGATGTATTCCACTGCCTCTTGAACGGTTGTAATCTTTTCGGCAGCTTCGTCTGGAATTTCGATATCGAACTCTTCTTCCAAAGCCATGACTAGTTCAACAGTATCAAGGGAATCAGCACCTAAATCGTTGGCAAAATTAGATTGTGGTGAAATGGTTTCGATTTCAACACTCAACTGATCCGCAACGATTTTCTTGACCTTTTCAAAAGTTTCCGTTTGACTCATAGATAAAATTCCTCAACCAAGTTGCTATAATCCAATCTTTTAGGGGATGTGATTTTGAGCATATTTATATTATCTGAAAGTGTGGGCGCATAGACCTCGTAAAAAACTCTGTTTTGTAATTCTTACAAAATCTTGTTGAAGTATGTGCATTTTTTTATCTATGTACGTAGAAATTTGCGACCAACACTAAAAGCGATGATAAAACAGTTATGGATTCTTGACGAGGGTAAATTCCTCTTTGTTACCAAGATACTATGCTAACCTATACTTTGAGATACGCTTACTACCCCGGATGTGTTGCCCAAGGCGCTTGCCGCGAGCTTCACCAGTCTACAGTTGCCCTTAGTAAAGCACTGGATATTGAACTTGTAGAACTAAAAAAAGCTTCCTGCTGTGGGTCTGGAACCTTTAAGGAAGATTCCCAATTACTCGAAGATACGGTAAATGCCCGAAATATTGCTCTTGCAGAAGAATTAAACTTACCACTATTAACCCATTGCAGCACTTGCCAGGGTGTCATCGGTCACGTAGACGAACGTTTGAAAGAACGCCAAGGAACAGATCCGGCATACGTAGAAAAAGTGAATGGCTTGCTTTGTAAAGAAGGCTGTTCCCCATACCGTGGTTCCACGGAAGTGAAACATCTCCTTTATGCCCTAATTAAAGATTACGGTTTAGAGGAAATTCAAAAACGAGTGACTCGCAAGTTAACAGGACTGAAGTGTGCTGCTTTTTATGGCTGTTACCTTCTCCGCGCTCAAAAGTCAATGCCCTACGATGACCCCTTCCAACCAGAGGGAATGGAAAATGTGTTCCGTGCGCTACAGGCTACGCCAGTATACTACAAAGGGCGAACTCAATGTTGCGGTTGGCCGCTTGCAAGTTATGCCACAGAACAATCTTTTAAAATGGCAGGGATGCACATCCAAGAAGCCATAGACGCTGGTGCTGATTGTATGGTGACACCTTGTCCTTTGTGTCACCTTAACTTGGATTCCCGTCAACCAGAAGTGGAAAAGGTCATTGGACAAAAGCTAGGTTTACCTGTTCTGCATTTGCCTCAGTTAATTGCTTTAGCTGTTGGGGTAAGTCCTAAAGAACTAGGTTTACAAAGACATATTGTTTCGACTAAACCCGTGTTGGAAAAGTTGGGAATTTCATAGAAGGCAGGGGACAAGAGGCAATACTGCAAGACAGGGCTAGGATGTCTAAGAAATAAATTATCCATCTTGTGGTACGGGATTGGCGCTCGTTCTTTATTAGTGACGGGCTAGAAGCTCCGCAGTCGCCTCAACTCTTGGAACCCCCGCACGGTGAGCCAGCGCCTTCGGAGGGTTTCCCTCCGAAGGCGACTGGCGAACCCCGAACGCGAGTGCGTCTCCGCGCTTGAGATAGGGGCGCTGCTCTCCGTACCACAAGAGAAAGGTGGTTATTTTTTTATTTGGAAGTGTTTTTTTGTGCCTTTCTACTTAATTTAAGAATTTCTTCAATTTATACGATTGCTATGGGATGACATTAGGAATCACTGGGCAAATTATTCTTGAATAGGGGCTACTTGCCATTATGTACGTAATTACGTACAATGGAATACGTTAGTTTTATTAACTGTGTCAATGAATGTCATCTCCGCCACGCAAGCCCGCTCGAACCTCTATAACCTCATTGACGAGGCGGCTACAGCTCATGAACCGATTCTGATTACTGGAAAGCGGAACAACGCGGTACTTGTGTCAGAGGAGGACTGGAACGCAATCCAAGAAACGCTCTTTCTTGTTTCAATTCCTGGAATGCGCTCCTCGATACTTGAAGGGGGGCTTGAACCAGTCGCAGAATGCACACCGCTTGAGGATATAGATTGGTGAGTACTTGGCAGATTGTACTTACAAAACAGGCAGAAAAAGACGCGCTTGAACTTGCCTCGGTTGGGTTAAAAGAAAAAGCTTTTACTCTTCTGTGCGTGCTTAAAAACAACCCATTTCAAACTCCTCCCCCTTACGAAAAACTAATTGGTGATTTACAAGGCTACTACTCGCGCAGAATTAATATTCAACACCGACTGGTGTACCAAGTCATTGAAGAAGAACAAACAGTGAAAGTTATTCGGATGTGGACACATTACGAGTAACTTTGGCTCGAAGTTTTTGATAGCGCTGAGCGCTAGATAACTGCTTAGCATGAGGTCATTATTACCCCACTGCGAATTCACCGTACTGTCGCATAAATGGGGCATGATATGCTAAGACAATGTCCTGTTTGGGTATTCCTTGTTCCACCAATTCATTCGCTACGCCTACTTCTGTACCGTCGTACTGAATCCAAATCTTATCTCCCTTTAAGTCAATGTGAATGAGGGAACCATACACGCGACGGCTTTTATTCCAACCAGAACGTACTACCTGATAGCGATCGCCTTCACTATCAAACACAGTATAGACTTCTACATCACCATAAACTAGTTGAATTTGACTGTGTTCTGTCAGTACCTGCTTGATTATTTGGCGGTACTGCTCAATTTTATCCATTGTGCGATCGCCTCCTGCTCTACATTATAAATTAATAGATTAAGCCGATGTTCTTGAGTCACTTCTTGTATAAACCGGAGTTCAGCGCCCAGATCGATCTGCATCTGCACGTCCCCATAATCTATTGGAAATAACTCATGAGTAATAGTCCATCCTGAATGAGCGCCGCCTTAACTAAATTGTGAAACCTATCCTTCGCTGACACCTATTCCTCCACCATAGCACAATAGATTTGTTGACCAAATCTAAGATTTATGGTATTAATCTCTACGATCTGATGCCAAGGCTTGTGAATGCAGACAGTCTCGTAAAGTTCGAGAAACGTCCCCGCCCGCTACTAAGACAAAACGGGCGAGGACGCCCGTTCCACAAGATGGATAAATTCCACAAGATGGATAATTGATTTTTTGGGAATCTCTAAGGTTGCTCTTGAGAACGACGCAAACTATCGCGTAGATCGTTCTCATTACCAGGTGTTGTTTGCTCCAAACTGCTTGGGCTTGGGCTAGCAGGAGATTGTTCTAGAGGCTGAGGTGTACTTTCAGGTTGTTGAGAGGGTAAAACAGGAGTTGTTGGTGTTACCGTATTTTCAGGCTTTTGAGAGGGTAAAACAGGAGTTGTTGGGGCGGCGGGAGAATCTGGTATCGTTCTTTGCCGCCTGCGTCCGGGAGTTACCTCAGCCTCATTTGCTGCTGTAGCTCCGGCTTCGCGTTTCTTCTCGGCTTCCGCTTGTTGTTGCCGTCTGCGTTCTGTTCTGTCTCTTTGACGCTGTAAGGCTTCTCGATTTTCCCGCGTTCCTGACTTTGTAAAATTAGCTACCAACTGTACGTTTTGTTTTCCAGCCGCAGCAGAATTTAATTTAAATTTTCTGGCTTGACTTACCAATGCTTCATCAAGTTCTTTGTGTCCGCTAGGACGGGTGAGGTTGATATTGATGACATTGCCATTGTTATCGACATCAAAAGTGATACCTGGTTTACCTTGTATACCTTGACGTTCTGCTCTTTCTGGATATTTCAGCTCGCATTTTAAACAATCTACAAAATCAAATTTTGTAACTGCTGGTCTTGGTCTTCTTGGGGCTGTCGCTACTTGTGTTTTACTGCCCGTCCCCGAACCAATACCACTGCCCGTCCCCGAACCAATACCACTGCCAGTTCCCGAACCAATACCACTACCAGTTCCCGAACCAATGCCACTACCAGTTCCCGAACCAATGCCACTGCCCGTCCCCGAACCAATGCCACTGCCCGTTCCTGTACCTCTACCAGTACCAGTACCACCACCACTACCAGTAGCTACCACACCGCTTCCCGAACCTGTGGCAATAGGGAGACCACCGCCACCGCCGCCCCCGCCACCGCCACCTTGTGTTGGTTTCACATTCCTCAACTCCCGCAATTTTTGTGTCAAATCGTCATCAGGTTGCTGAGTTGGAGCAAGGTTAGGTTGGTTTTGTGTATTTGTTGGTTCGATAACTTTTGGTTGCGGCTTTGGAATTGGCTTTTCCACTGGTGTGGTGACAGTTCGTGTAATCTTTTGAGGCTTTAGTTGTAGCTTTCGTGGTACGAGCGCAGTTTCTTTTTGCCGCAGTGGTTTGGGTTCTACAGGTTTGATTGGTTCAACCACTGGTTTGGGTTCTACAGGTTTAATTGGTTCAACTATTGGAGTTTTGATTGTCTTAACAACTTCTTGCTTTGGTGGTTGTGGAACTTTTGGTAACTGTTCTACACGAGGATTTACTGGTTTTATCGGCTCTGGGACAGGCTTGGTTTTTTCTATAGCTAGTGCTTTCTCAACAACTACAACCTCTATAGGTTCTTCTTTGATTTCAGGTACTCTTGCCAACAAATTGATTACACCAGAAGCTAACACACTGATGTGCAGCCCTAACGATCCAACTAGACTAAAAGTTAGAAAAGTCCTAAGAGCCTTTAATTCTCTTTCCCTGTGCTCTAGAGCCGTACCAGAAAAGCTCATAGTTATTGCCACCCGTTATCAGTAACTCTAGAAGATTAAGTTATTTAGAAACAAAAGTCAATCAAGAAATAAAGATAATGAGTTACGTTAAATAAAGCAAAATGTGTCTATAATCAAGTCCTTATAAGGCTTTTAACCAAAATCCTCGATAAAAAATTATGAATCCCATACTATATGACCAATTGTCGTTTGACATAAATTCTCGTTTCTTTTAATTTATATTGAGAACTTCTATCAGCTTTTTCCTCTAATCTGATAGTCTAACAAAATCTAGAGGCTTGAGAGATAGCACATGGGAATTCAAAATCTGTTTGCGGCTGGTGGTGTGGTGATGTGGCCCCTGCTAGCGTTTTCTGTGTTAGGAGTGGCTTTAATTATCGAGCGGGTACGATTTTGGGTAAAGGTCAATACCCGTCAAAACCGCGTGGTAAGGGAAGTTCTGAACCTTTACCGTCTTGATAATGTCGTTGGTGCAATCGATAAACTGCGGAAAAATGCAGATTTACCAATGTCACGCATTTTTCTAACTGCCTTGGAATTGGAGGAACCAACTCCTGAGGAATTTCGTTTGGCTCTAGAAAGTGAAGCACAAGCTGAAATTCCTTTACTTAAGCGCTTTCAGAATCTCTTTGATACTATCATCTCTCTGGCTCCTCTTTTGGGGCTTTTGGGAACTGTGTTGGGACTTATTGTTTCTTTTGCTTCTCTCAACATTGGTGATGTGGGAGGTTCAAAAACTGCAGGTGTAACGGCTGGTATTAGTGAAGCGTTGATTTCTACTGCATCAGGCTTGGTTGTTGCTATTTTCACGCTTCTGTTTGCCAATACTTTCCGAGGTCTTTACCAAAGAGAAATTGCACGAATTCAGGAGTACGGTGGAGAATTAGAACTACTTTATCGCCATCGTTACGAACGTGGAGGGAAGACTTATGCGTCTGCAAGATGAACCTGATATCCCGTCGCAAATTAATATCGTTCCTATGATAGATGTTATATTTGCGATTCTGACTTTCTTTATTATGTCAACACTGTTTTTAACCAGATCGGAGGGTTTACCTGTAAATCTACCTAAAGCAGCATCCGGACAAACAGATCGTCCCGCACAAGTGACAGTGACAATCAATAAAACGGGACAGATATTTTTCAATAAAAAGCCGATTGTTTTGGAACAGTTGGAAAATGAGGTACGCCAACAAGTCCAGCCACAACAGCAGGTTATGGTTGTGATTAATGCGGATGAAGGAGTCAATCACGGTCAAGTTGTAGGCGTGATGGATAAAGTCCGGCAAATCGAAGGAGCAAAATTAGCGATCGCAACTCAAAAACCATAGAAAATTCGTAATACCATTTTGGATGCGTGGATTTTAGATTTTGGATTGAGTAAAGTCCTCTATAGACTTAATGACCATCGACTATCTGTTGCGTTCTTTGTTCAAATTAGTATAATAAATAATTCGTAATTCGTAGTTTAATGAGTTACGAATTATTTATTATGAGAGCTTTACAACTGGAATTGTGTTAATAACCAAGCTAAAACTTGGCTCTGTTAGTTTGACGAGTGCGTCGAAAAGCTTCATTGAGGAGAGAAATTTCTAATTGTAGCTTTTTGCTTTTTCATGAGCGGAGTTTTCCAGAATTTGGATATATTCATCCCAAGTTGCTGCTACCCAAGTATTAGTTTCTATCTTTGCTTGCAAGCCACTCATAATGTTACTGAAGAAACTTTGTTTCTGGCTTTTACCTCTTGCATACAAAAATTATAAATGATTTATAGGAATTTTTAAGTACTGTAGTACTGTAGAGCTTTAGAAAGCTTTGTAATAAAATATAGTTTAATAAATATACACTTCCTGTGGAATTTACGGATAAAAAAAGACGACATCAGTGGCAAAAAACTTATAAAATAGTTAACGGATTGCTCTTTGGAGTATATAGTACATATGTATAATATCTCTATGAAGTGCAACTTTAGTTACAATTTGTTATCTTCGTAGAGATTTGAATATTAAAACGCTTAAATTGATATCGCTAGTAGAGATGAATCAAGTTTTTCCTTTGTCAATCGCACAAGTGTCAGATATGCACTTGTTTGCGGATGAGAACGCACAATTGCTTGGTGTGCCAACAAATATGTCTTTTCAAGCGACAGTTGAGCAGTTGAAAAAATTGCGTTCCGAGCTAGATTTATTATTGCTGACAGGAGATGTATCGGGTGATGGCAGCCTGGAATCATATGACATGGTGCAAAATCTGCTGCGCCCACTGAAAATACCCACTTACTGGTTGCCTGGAAATCACGATCGCGCGATCGCAATGGAACAAGTTCTCAATTTGAGACTAGTTTCTCGCCGGAAGTCTTTTGAACGTGGGGGCTGGCATTTTATATTACTTGACTCAACATTACCGGGATGCGTACACGGTCATCTTTCGGCAAAAACTTTGCATTGGTTAGATTTTCAGTTATCAATGGGAGGTAATAAGCCCACACTATTAGCCTTACATCATCCACCTTTTAAGATAGACTCGAAGTGGCTTGACAGCAGCACCCTTCAAAATTCACAAGATTTATTTACGATAATCGATCGCTATCCACAAGTCAAACTAGTTTTATTTGGTCACATACATCAGGAATTCCACCGTCAGCGTCACTCTGTGGATTATCTTGGTACCCCATCAACCTGCATACAGTTTGCGCCCCTGAGCTCCAACTTTTCTCTTGACCAAAAATCACCAGGATTTCGTTTGCTGAATCTTTATCCCAATGGAACTTGGGAGTCCTCGGTTGAAAGAGTTCCTTTTTCCTACACACTGGACTTAGCAGCAACAGGATATTGAATTATAAATTATGAATTATGAAAAGTTAAGTCTATATCATTACCTCTAGTATTTCTCGGTGAACGATAGAATAATAAGCAATTCTGGTATCAGCAACTCGAAGTACCTTACCCATTCGTTTCGCTTTGTCCGGCTTCGGCAATAGCGTCTTGAGAAACGCACCCACGAAATCCCTGCACAATCGCATCAACACTCTTGTCAGCAGCTAGTCGCTCAAGTACTAGGATATTTATTTTTTACCGCGAATAGAGTAGAGCGAGGCAAATTGAATGATGAATGAAGTCAAACGTTTCATCATTCATCATTCATCATTTCTATAGCTTGACTTCGTCTGCAAAACTAGCCCAGCGAACAAAATAAAATGGTCCAGCGACAGACCCCCAAACGTGCTCGTCAGTTTCTGGATCGCGTCCGCGATCGCGACTGATGAATTGATGTTCGTCTATTTCAAAATCACTATCAAGGTAAGTTTTTTGTCCTTTACGATAAACAAAGCAGCTTTTTCCCGGTTCTACTTTGCCTTGAAAACCTTTACCTGTCCATTCTACAATCATATTGCATCCGGGCAGTTTTTCTAAATCATCTGCTGTTAAGGTTTTAAGGCGTTCGAGATTGCGGGATGCTCCATAGAATTTTTGTTCTTCTTTAACACTGTAGTTCTCGATTTCAATGTGGTCTCCCGCTTGAATCAACTTTAACACCCGCAGGCGGTAAGGATCGTTGAGGAGATAATCGTAGGCTTGCTCGACAAAAAAACTAACTCCTGATAGTAAGGATAAAGGGAGAGGGCGCATACACACGCGAATATGAGCGAAAAAGGGAGGGTTTTCAAAAGCTTGTTCTTGGTTGCTGAAGTCAGCTGCCATCAAACGGGCTAAAGTGGCAATATCTGTAGAATTTGTCATTATGCGATCTTGGATTTTGGATTTGGGATTTTGGATTAGGAAAGCCGAAATCCTATAAAAATATTGTAAAACTTAGAGTTACTCGTTTTTCAGGATAATTTTTTGCTGTTTATCGTCAGATAGTCAAATGACCACCTGACCAGTGACCAGTGACCAAATCCAAAATCTAGAATCCACCCATCCCCTACTCAAAGGTAAAACAGTCATGTTTCCGCGATTATGTGTTACAATTATTACAAATACTACATTGTTACTTCTCTCTAGCTCGCTAACATTTGCGGCTACTAAAAAACCTCAACCGCCAGATAAATTCCCTCCTAATCCCTTGGAAATTACTGTACCAGATCCATTGAATCCGCGTTCGCCAAAAGATACTCGACCCTTAACTTCCGAAGAACGACAAACGTTGGAAGTTGCTCTTGAGGAATTGAACCAACAAGCAGCAGCTAAACTAGCAGCAGGAGACAAGATATCAGCTTTTGAAATCTGGAATCGTGAATTGCGCTTGCGTCGCTTTTTAGGACAATTGGCTGAGGTGCAAGCACTATCACGAGTAGGTGCGATCGCATGGAATGCAAATGACCGCCAAGAAGTTCAGTATATTACACAGCGCTTGCAAACTGTTCAAAAGCAGTCACAAACTCAAAAAACGGCAGATTTAGAATTTTTACAAGCTTTAGGTCAAGCCTACCAACAAGTCCGCTCTTCAAAATTAGCATTGGTAGTTTACGACCAAATTTTAGCATCAGTCCGACAGCAGGGAGATGCAGTTGCAGAAGTTAATACCTTAAAAACAATTGGATCGATTCATTTGGGCTGGTTTGATTATCCATCAGCCGCCGCAATCTATGAGAAATTACTCGCTATGGCTACTAGTCAAGGCGATCGCGCAAACGAGTTATTATATTTGCAACAGCTAGCATATATCTACGAGCAAGCAAAACAACCAGAAAACTCGCTAAAAGCACGCAATCAACTAGCGAAAATTTATCAAAATGAAAAGAATTTTACTCAGATACCAGATTTGAAGCAGGAAATTGCTACAGATTACGAAGCTTTAGCAAAAGAAAACCCCAGTTTACTCCAACAAGCATTCAGAAACTATCAAGCGGCTTATATGACTGCATGGGATTTGCAGCAGTATGTTCGTGCAGGAGAAATTTTGCGGAAATTAATTGCGCTTTATCGTTCTCAAGGACAAGTAGAAGAAGCTTTACAAGCAAGCCAAATTTTGCTGCAAGCCGAACAATTATCTTCTAATTCTTATGGTTTGATGACAGCTTACGACGAAATCGGGCAAATTTACATCCAACGTAAAGATTACCCACAAGCACTCCAAGCCTTTAAGAAGGGGTTAGAAATTGCTCAACAACTTCAGTATAATGAAGAGTACTTTACCCAGCAGATTCAAAAAGTCTCTGGGCAAAGTGTTAAGTAAGGGTTAGTTGTTGGTTGATAGTTGTTAGTTGTTACTAATAACTACTAACCACTCACAATGACAGGCGAGACACCTGTCCTACACCACTAATTACTAACCAATCACAATGACAGGCGAGATGCCTGTCCTACACCACTAACTACTTCATAAAGTTTTTTCTCGAATCTTTCCATACATACCGACCAGTCGAACTCTAGTATGGAGAGGCGAGCATTTTGTGACATTTGTTCTTTGAGAGTAGGATTTTCAAGAATTGTAATGACCTGATGTGCTAGATCCGTTGGGTTGTTTGCTTCAGCTAACAACCCATTATGACCGGGTATGATTTGCTCGGATGCGGAGGTGGCCATAGCCGCTACAACGGGAGTTCCAGAAGCGAGTGCTTCGTTGTTTGCAGTACAAAAGTTTTCGGTAATTGAGGGATTGACGTATACATCTGCACGGGCGTATAACCCTAAAAGTTCCTGACCGTGGGATTCTCCCCACACGGTGACACCAGATTTAAATTTTTCGGCTGAGGTGCGAAATTCTTCTTCTTGGGGTCCTCTACCTACAACAATTAAATGAACATCTGGAATTTTAGCAGCGATGAGCGGATATGCTTCTAGAAGTTGGAAAACGTTTTTTTCTGTAGTGATGCGTCCTACAAAAAGGATAATTGGTCGGCGGTCTTCGGGAATAGGGTCGTAACAAATGTTTGTTGGGTGAAATTTTTGGCAATCAATTCCTTGAAAGGAAAGGTATTCACTTCGTTGAGATTTGAAACTTTGATACTTTGCAAGCTGTTCGCGAGAAGGAAATAAATTGAGGTCGTACACTTCACTAAACTGCTTGACTAAGAAAGGTAGAATAGGACGAATCAAATTGAATCCGCGATCGCCTAAATAATACCGTATATAAGCAATAATATCAGTATGAAAAAGAGATACTAAGGGCGTACCTGTTCGTTTTGCATATTCAGATCCAACGGGGCGACCGTAACCTTGTATATAAAGTGAGTAGAAACCTCTCAATTGTGGGGCTTCTTCAACCACTATAATATCTGGCTGAAACTCTTCTAATAATTTTGTGTCGCTCCAATGACGATAGTGCAATGGTTGGGGAAGTGATTTGTAAAATATCAATGGTTGTGTTGGAAATGCATAAGACGAAAAATTGGGAAAAGGTTCTAACTCATCTAATCCCGGCATAGGGCGATTGCCAATATATTTGGGATACTTGTCGTTAATTTGAGGGTGGATGAGAAAAACTTTATGTCCTTGCTGTAATAACCAACGCACTCTTTGGTGTACTGCAATAGATACTCCTGTTAAGTATGGTGCATATAAACTTGTAAAAATCGCTATACGGAGAGGTTGGTTGTTCATAATTTATGTACTGTCTTGTATATTTCCTTTACTAAAAACAGGTCTTTTTTAGATAAGAAATACCTGTTATACCAATTTACGAAATGCATGATACATATACATTGGTCGTAGGGGCGCAATGCCTTGCGCCCCTACAGGGTATTTGTATCACCAAAAAAGTGAAATGGTATTAATGCTGATACATTTGAATGTCTTGTTATTTTATATTTCAAAGTCAAAGATAACTGAATCACTCGTAACTAAATGACTGTAGGAATCATATTACTTTTTTTCAATACACGTAGTAGGGTGGGCAATGCCCACCACATAATCTTAATTGGTGGGCATTGCCCACCCTACAGTGCTTAAAAATTTTTATAAATTATTTATGATTTTCATCAACTATAGTTACACGAAGAACTAACCGATAAACAAATAAATTTTAAAATAGTTTCACATTTACCAAAAATATTATTCAATTAAGTTACTCTTGCAATTAATTTCTAACTCCCTCCAGCACTGCAAGATTTGTAGAGATGTTTCATTCAATACGTCTTTATAAAAGTGCTATTTTGAACAGAAAAATGCTATCGACCAATACAGCGGTTTTCAATTGGATACAATACATAAAAAAGTTATGGAACCGCAGCCTGTAGCGGATGAACGCGGATAAATCTGTACTTCATTCAAGAGAAAACCGTTATACAAGCATTTGTTAGGAAATTAAGAAAATACAGGTAGGTATTTATGGACACAATAGCAGGTAAGACAGTTGTTTTGACTGGAGCCTCTGGTGCAGTTAACTCAGCAGCATTGTTATTGCGATCGCCTAATGACAGACATCCAAATGGTCTAGCCAACAGTTCTCGTCTTGTCGGACGTAATTATATGGCTCATAAATTTGCGATCGCTTTGGCTTTGTCTACAAAACAAAACACTACAGTTTATCAAAAGACACTTGCTAGCAACGATTTTTATTGGGGAGAGAAAGATTTTCCTTACCCGATGGGTAGCATACAATTGCTAGGTAATCTCAATAAAGATAGAATTGCGACTGATGCACCTCTTGTACCGGGTGTTTGATCGGAGGCTGTCGCGAATCATTCTGTTGCTTGGTTGCTCGTTACTGAAGACTTACCAAATCCTAACAATCGCGTGCGTATTGAGGGAGAGAAAATCTTTCTTGAGTATACAAAGAATAATGAACGAGCTTTCAATCGATTAATAAAACCCTGGAATCAATTTTTAAAATCAATTGGGAAAGACTGTCAATCGGGAGCCTTTTCATCGTATTTTTCTATGAAAATGTCACTGAAAGAAGTTACTCATCAGTGCAGTACTTGTCGTTTTGGAGAAGACCCTAAAACTTCAGTTCTCGATCTAAATTGCCGCACTCACGATATTAATAATCTTTATGTTGTTGATAGTAGCTTTTTTCCATCCAGTACCGCAGTGAATCCAACGCTAACGATTGTGGCAAATGCATCGCGTGTTGGAGAACATTTACTGACAAGACTGAATTGAGATGAGTATGAGTACGGGCGGGGACGCCCGTACCACAAGAGTATGGTGTGACTTTAGATCTTGAAAGCTGCTGTAATTCTCAAATTGAGACTTTACTATCATCCAATTTGTCGTGCAACTGATATGGGTGATATTCAAGTAAACGAATATTCCATGGTCCTTTGACATGATATGTCACGCCGCGCCAATTGACTCTTCGCATCCCAAAGGCGATGGCCATTGCTAATCCAGACACCCATTGTGTTAATGGAATAGCGACTAACATTTTTAGAACTGTAGCAGTAGATAACTCTGTTGTCACTGGATTGTAGTGGCGAAGAATTTGCTGTGCTTCTTTTTCTAATGCGATCGCAAGTAGTAATAATGTAACTGTATAGATACTAAAACTAGCAAGGCAAAAAGCAGCAGTACTCCATTGTTTCGTCAAAAATGCTGCAAAAAATATGACCAAGAGCGCATTAGGTACTAAGATGGTCGAAATGGAATCAGCAACGACAGCCCACCACCAAGGGTGATAGAGACGAGAAGCGAGTAACTGACGTTTCAGCCATCCAAATAATCTTGGTAAATCGCACTCTTCGCGATTAAGAATCAGCAAAGAGGGTACAAATTTAACCTGCTTTCCATGTTTAGCGAGGACTTTACGAATCATTGTATCCTCACCGTAGGCGTGACCCCATTTCTCCAACAGCCCAGTTTTATGAATCAGTTCTGTCTTTATAGCTAAACTTCCACCCCAAGCAATTCTATAAAGAGACATTTGCAGAACTGCAGAGATATTCCAAACGTAACGCACTAGTGACCCCCAGTATCTACCAGTAGGTACGTACCAGCGATTACCTGTTGTTGCACCAATTTTAGGATCGGACAAAGGACTCACTAATTGACGCAACCAGTTTGGATGAACAACTGCATCCGCATCTACAAAAGCAACGACTTTGTAAGAATCATTTAAATCCAAGACAGCTTGTATTAAAGAACTGCATTTAAGACTGCAATTGTGTCGTGGCACTCTTAAAGGGCTAATTTGAACTCTGTTTGCAGCTTGCAAGTAAATTGAATCGGTTACTATGTTCCAAGCTGGATCTTCCGGACTATCAATAACAATTTTTATGTCATAATGTGGATAGTTCTGGTTCAATAGCGCTTGCAAACAGTTTGGCAAAAAAGGATCGGCTCCGCGCAAGCAGAGAACTACTGCTGTTTTTGGTAGCTGTTCGTCTGGTAATGAATCTTTGCGGGATGAGCGGAGGTACGATATAAAGAGCAGTGTAAAAAACGTTTGAACAGCTGCCCAGCCCAGTAAATTTCTTGACAGTAAAATTGCCAGTTCTTTCATGTTTAGCCAATAAGGATTGGGGACTAGTGATTGGCGATTGGGGACTAGCGATTGGGGATTAGAACTTTGGTTAGTAGGGTGGGCAGTGCCCACCGTTTGCTGTTAGTGGGCGATGCCCACCCTACGTCTTTAGGTAATTAAATGGCACTCCCAGGGAGTAATTTCTCAGTCCCCAGTCCCCAGTCCCCAGTCCCCAATCCCTCTTAAGGATCGAGAGAATATTTCATTTTGATGTTGATAGTTGTGTTCTTACTTAATGGAAAACTGGCATCACTAAACTTTGGTGTACCCGTTAGGATTGAAACAGTTGGATTTTTAGAAATCCCAAAACCTTCTTTGGGAATACCTAAAAAGTCTTTGTTGAGTTTGTTGTCTCCATTTTGATCGTCAACTACAGCAACAGCATACTTTCCTGGTTTTAAACCAGAGAATTGTTTTTTAACAGATTTACCCTTAATCTGAGTACAACCACTTTGCACTTCACTAGTATTGTTAAAAGGAAACCCTCGTTCACCTGAGAAAATTCTTAGACAAACTTGACCTTTGTTGTGGCGTATTCCATCGATTACAACTGTGAGTGTGGCTGTGGACTCTGCTTTTACCATTCTCACTAGGGTTACACTGACTAAAGCCGCAAACAATAAAGAAGTGTATTTTGCTATTTTCACTTTCATCTTTTATCCTTCATACTTCTAAAGACTGTTTAACCAATTGTTGAATATCGGTTTTTTTCAACCACTCCTGAGTGCGGCGCATTCCTTCTTCTAAATTAATGATTGGCTTGTAACTTAATAACTTTTGTGCTTTGTCAATAGAATATGCATGAGGACGTGTCATAAAATCAACCGCTTCTGGAAGAATATCGGCTTGTTTGCGGAAAAGTTTTTGTCCTTGGTAGCGTAGTTTGAGAAACAATTTTAGTTCATCTTTTGGTAAAGAAAAGGGTGCAGGTAGTCCTGCAACATCAGCCAATTGAGTAAAATAGTCTTTCCATGAAGTCTCTTCTCCGTCTGTAACGTTAAAGATTTCTCCGTAGGTTTCTTTTTGTATAGCAAGAAAAATGGCATCAATTAAGTTATCAATATATACATGATTGATAACTCCTCGACCATCGTTCGCGTATGCAAATAATCTTTGACGCATCATCAAAAGTGGTCGAACTATCCAAGGTATACTTCCCGGTCCGTATACATCTCCCGGTCTAATTACGATGACTCCAAAATTCTCTGGCTCGTTAAGTTCTAAAAGCGCTTTTTCAGCTTCTATTTTGGTTTCACAATAGGGATTATTTTCTCCACAAAGCGGTCCATCTTCTGCTATGCGATCGGGATAGTTGAAACCATAAACCAAGACACTGGAGAGATGAATGAAAGTTTTTACACCTGCACTCTTAGCAGCTTTTGCCATGTTGATTGTTCCATCAACATTTATCTTACGAAATTGGTCTAATGCACCACCTTCTTTTGAGAGTTCGGCTGTGTGTAAAACTACATCTACTCCTTGGCAAGCAGTTTGGGCAATGGCTGGATCGGTTATATTACCATAAGTAACTTTAACGCCTAAATTTTGTGCCTTTTTGGTTTTATCAGAAGCATCTTGGAGACCACAGACTTTTATTCCTTGAGCTATGGCTAGTTCTGCAGCACGTAAGCCAATAAATCCACTGATTCCAGTAATGAGGAGAGTTTTGGTCATAGATAGTTGTTAGTTGTTGGTTGTTAGTTGTTGGTTGTTAGTTGTTAGTTGTTAGTTGTTAGTTGCTGACTACCACTAACCACTAACCACTAACCACTAACCATTAGCTAAAATATATCTGCTGGATCTGTAGAGCGTAGTTTGTTAATAGCTAATGCTCCAGAAATCATACACATCAATATATTTGATATTAAGACAAGCACTCCATTATGAAAGCTCATCATAATTGGTAATTTAGTCGCTTTCATGGCAAAATCATATAACCACCAAGAAAGAATACATCCGGGTAGATAACTAAGAACTGCTAAAATTAATGCTTGTTGAAAAACGACAATTAGTAAATAATTATTGGTATAACCTATAGCTTTTAAAGTTGCATAAGCTGTGAGTTGACTGGAAATATTACTGTAAAGAATTTGATAGACAATGACTATACCAACAACTGAAGCCATTGATAACATGAGGTTAAGTATAAAACCTATAGGTGTTCTATTAGCCCAGTATTCTTTTTCAAAGTCAATAAATCCTTGACGGGTGAATACTAAAACATCGTTTGGTAAATTTTTCTGTAAATCTTTCATTACTTTTTGCGGATTGGCTCCTGGCTTGAGAGCGATCGCGCCTATGTCTATCATTTCTGCCGGACGGCTGTTGGGAAATATCTTTAAGAAAGTTGAGTCACTGACAATTAAATTCCCATCTACGCCAAAGGAAGGACCTAAACTAAATAATCCTCTGACTCTTACTGTAGTACCGGCAATGGAATTGTAAGGATAAATTTCAACTATCTGTTCTGTTTTATCTTTGTTAAATCTTTCTGCAATATTTCCAAACTCCGCTCGGGAATTGCGATCGAAAAGGACAACGGTAGGAATTTTTATTTTATCTAAATTCTTTTCGATTTCCGGTAAGTTCAAAGCAGGCTTTCCAGGTTCAAAACCAATGACGTATATTGAATACTTTTGACCTGTATCTGGATTTTTAAACTTAGCAAATCCTATATACATGGGGCTAACTGATTCTACACCATCAAACCCCAAGGACTGGTATAAACGAGTCCGAAAAAAACTTTGATTGGCTGTTAAAGATTTATATTGAGAACTGATGAGAAATAAATCTCCTTTCAAATGATGATGGACTTGAGTTGCACTGGAATAAAGGGCATCTTGAAAACCAAGTTGCATGAACATTAAAATAACGATAAAGGCAATACCAGCAACAGCTACTAAGGAACGAATTTTATTTCGGGCAAGTTGTAGCCATGCCAAAGGAATTTTGACAATCATGGTTCAAGTTTTGAATATAGTTATTGGTTACTGGTCATTTGTCACTGGTCATTTGTCATTTGTTATTTGTCATTTGTCACTGGTCACTGTTCACTGGTCACTGGTCACTCGTCACTGGTCACTGGTCACTGAACTTTGATGGCAACATCTACTTGTAAGCCAGTTAGACCTGCTACTTTTTGGCTGTCTTTTGGATTATTGATACGGATTTTGACCAAAACGACTCTGCGGTCTGTTTCGGAGGCTGGATTGACGCTGAGAATATTTTGTCTGTCAACTTGCAAACCAATACTGCTGACAGTTCCTTGTATAACACCGGGAAAAGCTGTGCTGGTGATGGTAGCTTTTTGACCTACGCGCACTTTACTAATATCGGTCTGATAAACTTCTGCTTCCACGTACATTTGAGATGTTTTTCCAATCTCAACGATTCCGTCACTGCTGTTGACTTCTCCTGTTTTGGCATAAACTTTTAAAACTTGACCGTTTATTGGAGAGACAAGTTTTGTTAAATCTAGGTCTGCTTTTGATTGTAGAACGGTTGTACGCGCACTCTTGACTTGGGCTTCTGCTAGCTGAACGTCAACTCCACGCACTTCTTGAACGCTGTTCAACTTAGCTTTTGCCTCTTTGATTTGGTCTTTTAAGGTGTTGACAGTACTATCAAGGTTGGCTTTAGCTTCTCTGAGCTGTTGTTGTACTGTATCTTGCTGCAAGCGCTTGGTATCTGCTGTAGAAGCAGAAATTGCTCCTTCTTTATAAAGCTGTTGATAGCGATTATTCTCAGTTTCAGCATTGTCTAATTGCGCTTGCAAACGAGCAATAGTTGCTTGTTGTGAGGAAATATCTCCTTTTAATTGCGATTCTAGGCGCGTAACGGTTGCTTTTTGCGCTTCAATATCTCCTGTTTTAGCCCCGGCTTTGATTTGTGCTAGTTCGGCTTGAGCAACTTGCACTTTATCTAAAGATTGTTGTAAAGCTGCTTTTGCACGACCGAAGCCTTCTAGCAAGGCTACCACTTGTCCCGCTTGAACGCGATCGCTTTCCTCGACTAGCAGTTTTTCTACTCGAACACCACTGAGAGAACTTGGAGGAAACAATTTGGTGATTTTTCCTTGAGGCTGTAAACGTCCTAAAGCAGTTACCTCAATTTTAGGAGGAACAACCTTGACTGTTTTGGGTGCTTGAGTCGTCTGGGTATTCTCTCGCCGTGCAAAACTGTTATAGAATACTAATCCGGTGGCTGAAGCGACGAGAGCTGCTAGTATGAATCGCCAACGATATGGGGGTTTGGTGTACAATCGGCTTTCTTTATCTGCTGCCATATTTTTATCTCTAGGTACGCTGGTCTACATTCAGTCATTGGCGAACAGTTATCGTGACTTAATATTAATAAGTAGCTGTTCTTTATCAAATTCCATCAGTTATTACTTAACTGGAGCGACTGATAAAAATTGACCTATCACTGTAACTTGATAACTGTTGTATAAAATAGAAACCCGATCGCGAGTAACGACTCTCAAGCAAAACGAAGGGCTGCTGGAGATAAATTGCAAAAACTTGTTCACCATATTCTCAAAAAACTTTTCTTTTGTCAATCGAAATTATTTGGTTGTTGGTTGTTAGTGGTTGGTAGGGACACAATTTTATACTTATTTTTTCCATAAAGAAAATGTTTCCTAAACTACAGAAAGTTTTTCAAAACCCTTTATGACAGTAAATAACCATTTTTTTATCCTTTTACTTGCTAAATTGGGGAACTTTCTGGCGAGCAGTGTCTTCATTGACTCTAAGTCAACTGACGTTAAGAGCAGTGGATAGTATGAAGCATAAATCCTCAAAAATAAAGAGAGGCAAATTATACAGAACAAGTTCAAAATTTTAAATCTTTAAACTTGTATACTGATTTAATAGCTTCATTCTATGGTTTTCAAAGAATTTGTAAAGTTCATTTTGCACTTTACAATCTAAACTTCACATTGAGTCTGGCTCTTAGTACCGATCGCAATTCATAAGACATTTTCATCAGACTTATCACAAAATTCATGTTTCCAAACGTACTGATGAAATATATTAGGGATGTCTTATTGTTGGTACTTTCACTACTAACAATACTTAAGAACAGCGCTTATGCCTATAAAGTCAGTATCCATAGACAAGATCAAATATGGCTCTAACCGCCGTCCGGTAAATGACGAAAAAGTGAAGGAACTAAAGGATTCCATTCAAGCTAACGGTCTATTAAACCCAATCACAGTCGATAGCAAATTCAACTTAATTGCTGGGCTGCACCGTCTGACGGCGTGCAAGCAATTAGGGCTTGAGACAATCGAGTGTAATGTTGTGGATTACGATGATGTCGATCAAAGCCGCTTGGCGGAGATTGACGAGAATTTTATCCGTAATGAACTAGACATTCTAGAGCGTGCGGAACTGTTATTGGAGCGCGAACGTATTTTAGACCGACTGGGGTTAAGGGCTAAACCGGGCGACAATCAATACACTTACAAGGGACGCGAAACAGTTTCGCAAGTACCGAAAACAACTACAGATTTAGCAAGAGAAATTGGATACAGCGAACGGAGTTTGCAGCATGATAAGCAAATTGCGCGAGATATTCACTCCTGTGTTAAAGAACAAATTAAGGGAACGCCTCTTTCTAACATGAAGACAGAGTTACTCAAAATAGCTCGAACTGCAGGTCAAGAACGAGCCTTTGCAAAACAAGCCGAAGTTGCTTTAGAAGCTGCTAAAGCAAAGGGAGATGAAGAAGAAGCACTCCGACAAGCCAGAAATGCCGCTCACTGGCGGTCGAGGCAACAAGAGATACAAGTACAAGCCATGAAAAGCTCGATGGCAAAGGCAAAGAGAGAGGCTAAGTTAGCTCTCAAGGAGGATGTCGTTCAACCCGAACAGCAAATCCAGAAAGTCACAATGATGACTAACCAAGTTTCCGTCAAAGCTGGCGAGGAATGGAAATTAGGTCAGCATACTGTTTGTTGCAGTCATACATTTGACGAACAATTTACAAATTTACTTCCCGATCGCTCGGCTCTTGCGATCGCAACTCTTTCGCCCACTTGGAACCACGATTATCTAATCGATAAAGCTAGAATTGTTGCCGTATTGCGATCGGAAGGTTACGTTTATGAATTTTACCGTCGTCAGAGAATGCCTTTTCAATATGAATTAATTCTCGGTAACCTATACGTAGGTCTTTTCTCTCGCGAATCGATACCAAAACCACAAGCACCAATCAATATTGACGGAGTAGAGGGAATTGTCAACTATTTGTTGCATTTGTACACCAATCCAACTAACTCTGTCATCGCCCCTTTTATGGGACAAGGTGAAATTCTCATTACCTGTGAAAGAATGGGACGTATCTGTTTTATAGGAGATGAAAATCCTGAAATGGTGAGTCGTGGAATCATACGGTGGCAAGCATGGACTGGAAAACAAGCTCAAAAAACAGAATCAAAGAAAATAGAGTCGCGAAGTTACGTGCATAACTAATTGTAAAGACGCGCAATCGCACGTCTTTGCAAAAATTGGTGACGCATTTCTTGTTAGGCACAATATCACTTCCTCTCAATTCACATTGATTTTTATGAACTTATAGAAGTTTTCTAGAAAGTTATTGAATTTACAAAGTCAGCATTGATTTTTGAAATCAAGATTTTAGCGTTGTTTTTACCCCACCCTAACCCTCCCCTTGGAAAGGGGAGGGAACTAGAAATCCCATCTCCCCCCTTTCGCAAAAAGAACTAGAAATCCCATCTCCCCCCTTTCGCAAAAAGAACTAGAAATCCCATCTCCCCCCCTTTCGCAAAAAGAACTAGAAATCCCATCTCCCCCCTTTCCAAGGGGGGACTAAGGGGGGTAATTCTTTTTCAAAGGTTGCAGGAATTGATATATAACAAAATTGATTAATAAACTGTCAATAATAATATTATTCAATTTATAATAATCGTAATAGACGATACTTTTACAAATTTACAAAAAGTTCATATCTGCAACAAATATATTTTTTATAAAAACATTTAAAAAAAACTATGCAATCTCTGCTGATTGTGCTAGTGTTTTTAGTAATTATCACGTTTCTAGCCAATTGGGTATTTTTTTTAGTTTATAGAGAGCGAAAAACTAAAATCAACCGAAATTGCTGAGACTCAGTAAGACTTCAATCAATGGTTTGAGTTATTTACTTGTGTGGAGAGAGAGGAGTGCGATTTGTGTAACGAGTTTGTCAAATATAATTTGTACAAATTCCATAGAATATGTTGTCTTAAACGTCTAAATCGTCTATGGCATTTATCAAAATACAAAACGTAATCATTAACACTAACTATGTGGTCGCTGTCAGGTTAAATAATCAAACTAGCATTGGAGAAAACAGCATTTCTGTTCTAATAAGTACTCCAAGGTTTTCGCTCTTGAGTCCGGAAACACTTGCTCAAGATTGTCAGGATTTGTGTCTAGACGAATGGGTTGAATTTACCGGAAAAGCTGCGATCGCACTACATGATTATTTTACGAGCTTTAACAATGTTATTGACCTGATGCCAAATTATGAATGATGAAACATTCCATTCATAATTCATAATTTAAAGTTCTCAGAGAACAGTCTTATAGTTATCTTGTCTTCATGTAAAAATCAAAATTCTCCTATGAATTCCCTAACTTAAGTTATGGGTATTACTGAATTGCGATCGCTATTAACTGTTAACTGTTAACTATTCATCCCGAACGAGAGAACGAGCAATCAATGACCCACGCTATCAACCATTACAATTCTTCCTATGTCTGCTCATTCAATTGATAATGCCTTGGCGGAGTTAGCAGCCGAAATAAGTCAGTTTGAAAAGGTTGTCAACAGGTGTATTGAGGAAAAAAAAATGATGCCAGAACAATCTATGTCAATCGATAAAATTAACAGAAAATTACAAAATAGCCCTATAGCCATCGTGGGTATGGCTTCTCTGTTTGCGAAATCCAGAAACCTACAAGAATACTGGCAAAACATTCTTAACAAACAAGACTGTATTACTGATGTTCCATCAACACATTGGAATATTGACGAGTACTACGATCCAAACCCTAGAACACCAGAAGAAAAAACATACTGTAAGCGAGGCGGGTTTATTCCTTACGTTGATTTCGATCCAATGGAGTTTGGAATACCACCCAGCATTTTAGAAGTCACTGACGTTGCACAACTTTTAAGTTTGGTTGTTGCAAAAGAAGCAATGGAAGATGCAGGCTACGATGCGTCGCGCGAGTTTAATCGTGAAACTGTCGGAGTCGTCTTAGGTGTAGCAGGAAGCCAATTGGGGTTACCACTTGCAGCACGTTTAGAGTATCCGGTTTGGGAAAAGGTTCTGAAGAGTAGCGGTTTATCTGATGAGGATACCCAAAAAATCATCAAGAAAATCAAAAGCGCTTACGTTAACTGGGATGAAAACGCCTTCCCTGGAATGCTAGGTAACGTAGTTGCAGGTAGAATTGCTAACCGTTTGAACTTAGGCGGTATCAATTGCGTTGTTGATGCGGCTTGTGCGAGTTCCTTTGGCGCTTTAAAAATGGCGATTAGCGAACTCATCGAACACCGTTGTGACATGATGCTGACGGGTGGAGTGGACACTGACAACACCATCATGGCGTATATGTGTTTCAGTAAAACACCAGCTGTTTCCCCTAGCGATAATGTCAAACCCTTTGATGCCAAATCAGATGGAATGATGCTGGGTGAAGGTGTTGGTATGGTTCTTCTCAAGCGTCTGGATGATGCAGTGCGAGACAGTGACAAAATTTATGCAGTCGTTAAAGGTATTGGCACTTCCAGTGATGGACGCTTTAAGAGTATTTACGCACCCCGACAAGAAGGACAAGTCAAAGCATTGCAGCGTGCTTATGAAGATGCTGGCTTTGCACCCGAGACTGTTTCCTTGATTGAAGCACACGGTACGGGAACTTTAGCTGGAGATCCTACCGAGTTTGCATCCATCAACCAGTTCTTCGGAGAAAAAACTTCTAAAAAGCAGTACATCGCACTCGGTACAGTTAAGTCTCAAATTGGTCATACCAAAGCTGCTGCTGGTGCTGCAAGTTTGATTAAGACTGCTTTAGCACTGCATCATAAAATCTTACCTCCTACAATCAACGTCACTCAACCCAACCCTAAACTCAACATTACAAACTCGCCCTTCTATTTAAATACAGAAACTAGACCTTGGATTCGCACCGAAGGAGAAGCGCCGAGACGTGCGGGTATCAGTTCTTTTGGCTTTGGCGGTACTAACTATCACGTTGTATTGGAAGAATACGAAGCACCACAAGAACAGACACGCCGAGTTCATAGCACTCCCAACGAGATTTTGTTGTTTGCTCAAACTCCCACACATTTATTAGCTAGCTGTGAAGAAATGCTTGCTAAACTGCAATCGGAAGCTGGGGCAAAAAATTATGCAGAACTTGTAGAGGTATCTAAATCCCAAGAAATTCCTCTCAGTGCGGCTAGAATTGGGTTTGTTGCAGAATCTTATGCTGAGGCTTGTAAGTTATTACAAATTGGTGTTGACTTAATTAAGAGTAAAGCTTCTGCTGCATCATGGGAACATCCTCAAGGTATATTTTACCGTCAAACAGGTATGGACCTTGGAGGGAAGGTTGTTGCTTTGTTCTCCGGTCAAGGTTCCCAGTACTTGAACATGGGTCGGGAATTAGTCATGAATTTCCCTGAAAGTCAACGTCTGTTTGGCTACATGGATAGCCTTTTGCTCAAAGATAATTTGCGAACCCTGTCGAGCATAGTTTTTCCCCATCCTGTCTTTGAAGAATCCGAAAAGAACGCTCAAGTCGCTATTTTACAAAGAACAGAATATGCTCAACCAGCAATTGGAATGCTGAGTGCTAGTCTGTACAAAATATTACAAAAATCTGGTTTTACAGCAGATTTTGCTGCAGGGCATAGCTTTGGTGAACTGACAGCTTTGTGGGCTGCGGGAGTCTTAAGCGAAGAAGATTACTGCTTCCTGGTGAAAGCTAGAGGACAAGCAATGGCAGCACCTCAAGACCCGGATTATGATGCAGGGGCGATGTTGGCTGTGAAGGAAGAAGTTGGCAAAATCGAAGGTCTGTTAAAACAGTATCCAAAGGTATCTATTGCCAATCTGAATTCTCCCCGTCAAGTTGTATTAGCAGGTCCGGCTGCAGAAATTGCCAAAGTACGTCTGGTGTTACAAGAACAAGGATTAACTGCTGTTCCTCTACCCGTGTCTGCAGCTTTCCACACTCCTTCAATCGCTTTTGCTCAAAAAGCTTTTGCGAATGCGATTAAGTCTGTTAAGTTCCAAAACGCCAAAATACCTGTTTACACTAACGTCACCGCCAAGCAATATCCTCAAGAAGCACAGGCTATTCAAACAATCCTCGAAAACCACCTGAGCAATCCAGTGCTGTTTAAGCAGGAAATAGAACATATTTATGCAGCAGGCGGTTATTGCTTTGTGGAATTTGGTCCGAGGAAAATACTCACAGGATTAGTGCAAGAAATTTTAGGCGATCGCCCTCATATTACCATAGCCTTAAATCCTAGCGCTCAAAAGAATAGCGATCGCTCCCTGAGAGAAGCAGTTGTGCAATTGCGCGTCGCTGGTATGCCATTACACAACCTTGACCCCCATCAATTGCCACCCACCGTACCTATAGCCAAGAAAACTAAAGGATTGACAGTACGTTTAAATGGCATTAACTACATGTCAGAAAAAACAAAGATGGCATTTCAAGAAGCTTTGCAAGACGGACATAAAGTTACACTACCTGCAAGCAAAGAAGTCATTGCCACCGAATCCAAGCAAATCACACCTCCTGCAACTTCACCAAAGTTAGAAAAGTTAGAGAAACAGCCATCTCTACCAACTTCAACAGAATCCAAACAAAGCACCCCACCCGTAACGGTACCCCAAGAAAGTCACGACAACACAGATTGTACAGATCGTAAAGAACAACTCGTCACAGATTTTATGGCAAAATTAGCCGAGAAAAAATCTGTCACTCCCCCTGTCTCCCCATCTCCCACTCTCCCCCTCCCCCCATCTCCCCATCTCCCCGTCTCCCCCTCTCTTCCTTCACCTCAACCAGTCCAAGAGGCGAAAATGCAAACCAACTCCAATCAACTCGTGAATCACCAACAAGTTTTAACAAGCTTAGAGTACGTCCTGACACAATTCCAGCAAAATCAGAGAGAGAATCTGCAAGTCCACGGACAATATCTCAACCATCAAGCGGAATACATCAAAACATTTTTCCAACTCATGCAGCAACAAAACAGTTTGTTAGCTAGCAACCCTTCTTCAACAGAAACAGCAAAGCTCAAGCCCTCTTTAATAGGGAGTTTAGAGCGTAGTATGATGCAATTCCACGACCAACAAGGCGATACTCTACGCATTCACGATCGATATCTTAAAGCACAAGTAGAAGTAACTCAAAACTTTTTCCAACTTCTACAGCAAGAGTATTCACAGTTGATTGGTGGTAAATTAGCAATTACTCAACCTGTCGTTCCTTCCGAGGTCACAAAACCTGTTGTCAATCAGGAACAGCAAAGCGAGATTGTTGTAGAGACAGCACCGAAAGAAGAAAACGTCAGCTTACCTACAACCACCGCACAAGTCCTTAAAGTCGAGCCACAGCCTACTGTTAAAATAGATGCCAAATTGCATTCAGTTGCAGAAACTTTCACTGTAGAGACAGTAGAAAAAGTTGCAGTGGCAACAGATATTGAAGCAGAGGCTGTCAAGGATAAGTTAGTTGTCAGTCTCACGCCCGAACCGTCTGCTATATCCGTTACTAACGTTGCTATAGTCGCTAACAACAATCTAGCTAACTTAGATAAGGAGTTGTTAGCAATTACAAGTGAAAAAACGGGCTATCCAGTCGAAATGCTCGATCTAGACATGGATATGGAGGCAGATTTGGGGATTGACTCCATCAAACGAGTGGAAATCTTGGGAGGACTGCAAGAACTCTACCCCGATTTACCTCAGCCTAACCTAGAAGAACTTGCAGAAAAACGCACCATTGGTCAAATTGTCGAGTATTTGCGATCCAATGCTTCTCAATCAACTCCTGCAACAATTGTATTGAGCGTAGATACAGGTACAAATACGGTGACTGCTTTAGTACCAGCAGAAATTACAACAGCGATTGTAGCGGAAGTTGTAGCAGATGATATAATCGTCAGACCCACAGAGAACTTAGTTGTTGCTGAGGGAACAGAATTGGGTGAAACTTTACTAGCAATTACTAGCGAAAAAACAGGTTACCCTGTTGAGATGCTCGATTTGGATATGGACATGGAGGCTGATTTGGGAATTGACTCCATCAAACGAGTGGAAATTTTAGGGGCGATGCAAGAAATGTATCCCAATTTGCCCCAACCTAATGTAGAAGAACTCGGAGAACTACGTACTATAGGTCAAATTGTCAGCTATCTGCAAACTCTGGTAGGTGACGAAAAAAAAAAGTCTCTGAATCCGTCTTATAACCAACCCCCTAGCTTAAACAGCAATCCTCTCCGACGTCAAGTCAAACTCAGAACACTCCCTCAACCAGATTTTTTGGATTTCACAATACCACAAGGGCATGTTTGTTTGCTAACACATGATGGTACCCTTACTACTTCCAAATTAGCTGACTCTCTTTTAGAGCGTGGTTGGAAAGTTGTTGTTCTGAGTTTTCCTCCATCACTCGTCTCGCAACCAATGCCTTTACCATCAAAAGCCCACTGCATCCAATTAGCAGATTTGAGCGAGGAACACCTGCAACAACAGTTGGCACATATCTCTACTCACTACGGACCAATTGGCAGTTTTATCCATCTCAATCCTCTTGTTGAGGTTGCTTACAATGGCAAGATGCCTTATCTCGACGAAGAAAAAGCGATCGTCAAGTATGTTTTCTTGATGGCAAAACACCTCAAAAAGTTCCTGAATGAAGCAGCAGAATACGGACGTAGTAGTTTTATAACTGTTGCTCGCTTAAATGGGGCTTTTGGCTTGGGACAGAATGTTAATTTTGGACCGATTGCAGCTGGTTTATTTGGATTGACCAAAACTCTTAATTGGGAATGGCAGAAGGTATTTTGCCGAGCTATAGATATCATTCCTCAGATAGATGACGAAAATTCGGCAAATTACATTATTGCTGAACTGCACGACCCAAATCTTTACATTACTGAAGTTGGTTACGGTTGCGAAGGGCGAGTCACTTTGATTAGTACCCCTGATTAAAGGGGACTGGGGATTGGCGATTAGGGACAAGGAAGAAAAATTTTTTTCCAATCCCCCCCCCAATCCCCAATCCCTAATCCCCAATCCCTACCCCATATGGCAAAAGTTACTTACATTGGTCGCATAGTAGATAGGGAGAAACATGCTCCTATCAGTGGCGCTAAAATCTCAATTGGTCTGCCCGGTAAAGAACTTATTGTTTACACTGATTTGGAAGGAATTTATAAATTTCCTCTTGATTTTGGTAATTACAGCGTGCTTGAGGGGGAAATTAAAGTAGAAGCAAAAAATTATAAAAACTCTAGCGCTTTTTTAAGGCTTTCTCCTCAGAACAAAGACCTTGGTGATATTCGACTCGTTTATCCCCATTATCAAGGAAGCGATCGCAATTTACAAACTTCTGTCAACTCGTCGGTTAGTTCAGAACATAACATTGCACTCCCGCTTGTGGCAGTTATTATGATCGTTTTTGCTCTTTTAGTGGCGGCAATGACTTTACCTTCTTCTCAAGATAATCAGCCTCAAGAAATTCCTGAGAATACTATTAATCTTCAAGCTCCTTTAAATATTGCTTGAATTTCGGCTTTTGAAGGTTATTTTGCTTAGTGTTAGCTTTCTTTTTGTGATTTACATGAAATTGAAACAATCGGAAGAATCTATGAACGTAGTTAGTACAATTCAGCCATCTTCAGTTTTTCTTGTTAGTGGTGGTGCAAAAGGCATCACAGCTAAATGTGTTGTTAAATTGGCACAAGAATATTCTTGTAAATTTATTCTTTTAGGTCGTTCGGAATTATTGGAAATTGAACCTGATTATGCTCGCGGTTGTTTTGAAGAACCGGTTTTAAAAAAGCGAATCATGGAGTATCTTCTCTCGCAAGGTGAGAAACCTACACCTATGAGTGTTCAGAAACTCTACAATCGAATTTCATCTAGCCGAGAAATCCAACAGACTTTGGAAACTATTAAACAAGCTGGAGGATATGCAGAATATGTGAGTGCTGATGTTACTGATAACCAGACACTTAAAGAAACACTCTTAGGCGTTACTGAAAAATTTGGTTCAATTAATGGAATCATTCATGGTGCGGGTAATTTAGCGGATAAATTGATTGAAAAGAAAACAGAACAGGATTTTGAAAAGGTTTATACAGCTAAAGTTAAAGGATTAGAAAATCTTTTATCTTGTGTCAAGGCTGACAAACTGGAATATTTGGTTTTATTTTCTTCTGTCACTGGTTTTTACGGTAATATAGGTCAAACTGATTATGCGATCGCAAATGAAATCTTGAATAAATCAGCCCATATTGTCAAGAAACGCTATCCTGACTGTCATGTAATTGCTATTAATTGGGGTGGTTGGGATAGCGGGATGGTGACACCAGAGTTAAAGAAAGAGTTTGCTCGTCGAGGTATTGATATCTTATCTGTTGAAGAAGGAACAGCAATGCTCGTTAACGAACTCCATCCGGCAAATCACGACACTGCACAAGTCGTTATCGGTAGCCCCTTAATTCCACCTCCCATCCCATTAAAACCCGAACTGCAAACACACAGACTCCGCCGCAAACTATCACTCGAAAACAATACCTTTTTACTCGATCACGTTATTGCAGGTAAAGCAGTTTTGCCAGCGACTTGTGCGGTATCGTGGATGGTGGACTCTTGCGAACAGCTATATCCGGGTTATAGATTTTTTAGTAACACTGATTTCAAAGTTTACAAAGGAATCACTTTTAATGAAACTTTAGCAAATGAATACATTTTAGATTTGCAAGAAATTTCTAAAATCGAATCTCAAGAAATTATTCTGCAAGCCAAAATTTGGAGCCAATCTCCTAATGGAAAACCTATCTATCATTTCAGTATAGATCGCGTTCAACTTGTGCGAGAACTACCTACCCGTCCTACATATGAATCTTTAAATCTCACAGAAGATAACATCATTACCATGACGGGTAAGGATTTCTATCAAGCAAAAACAGCATCTTTCTTCCCACTCTTTCATGGAGAGTCTTTCCAAGAACTGAGAAAAGTTTTAAATATTAGCCCTGAAAAAATTATAACCGAGTGTATTTGGCGCGAAATTTCACTAAAACAACAAGGACAATTTCCAGTAGGTTGGGTTAATCCTTTTTCTATCGATCTAAGCACTCATCCACTATGGATTTGGATGCAACATTTTCATCAAGAAATTTGCTTACCTGCTAGTCAGCAAAGGTATGAGCAATACACTCGAATTCCATGTAACGTACCTTTTTACGTATCTTGTGAAGTCACATCCAAGACAGCGACTAGTGTAGTTGCCAATTTTATCGTACATGATGAGCAAGGAAATATTTGCTCGCGTCTTTTAGGTGGTAAAGGGACTATTATTCCTACTCAGTCTTTACAGTGACCAGTGACCAGTGACCAGTGACCAGTGACCAATCCCCAATCTAAATTATGGAAAAAATAGCAATTGTTGGATTTTCATGCCTTTTTCCTGATGCTAAAAACCCTGAAGAGTTTTGGCAAAATCTTATTCAACAGAAAGATTCAACATCATTTGTTAGTACTCAAGAACTCGGAGTCGATCCTCAAGTTTTTTACGATCCTGCCAAAGGTCAACCTGATAAATTTTATTCTCTGCAAGGAGGATTCATTCGTAATTTTCAGTTTGACTCAACTGGATACAAACTACCTGGAGAATTTCTGCAAAGTTTGGATAATACTTTCAAGTGGTCTCTCGATACTGCAAAACAAGCTTTGCAACATAGCGGTTATCTGGGAAATGAAGCAGTTTTGGCAAAATGTGGGGTTATATTAGGCACACTTTCTTTGCCTACTCAATTCTCCAATAAAATATTTGCTCCTATATATCAGCAGGTATTATCACCTGCTATTAAAGAACTTTTGCAGTGTCAGGATTTTGATTTCACTTCTCCAAATGCTTCTGTACAAGTTCCTGCTCATAATGCAATGATATCTGGTTTGCCAGCTGCAATTATTGCTCGGGCTTTGGCTTTATCAAATATTCATTTGTGTATTGATGCTGCTTGTTCTTCACCGTTATATGCTGCTAAGCTAGCATCTCATTATTTGCAGACGCATAAAGCAGATTTGATGTTAGCGGGAGGTATCAGTTGTTCTGACCCTCTGTTTATTCGGATGTTGTTCTCTGGTATCCAGGGATATCCTGAAGACAATGACCTCAGCCGTCCTTTGGATAAGTCATCGCGAGGGCTGATTACTGCAGATGGCGTTGGGATGGTTGTCCTGAAACGATACAGCGATGCAGTTAGAGATGGCGATCGCATTTACGCTACTATCAGTGGTACGGGGCTTTCTAATGATGGTAGGGGCAAGCACTTACTTAGCCCTAATTCCAAAGGACAAATTCTCTCTTTTGAACGGGCTTACGAGGAAGCACAAATCAGCCCCAAAGATATCGACTATATGGAGTGCCATGCTACTGGTACGTTATTGGGAGATACTACCGAGTTTAATTCAGTAGAAACTTTCTTCGGTCAATATAGCGCAACTCCTCTAGTAGGTTCTGTCAAAGGAAATGTAGGGCATTTGCTAGTTGCGGCTGGTGCGGTTAGCTTGATTAAAGCCCTTTTAAGTATGTCCAAGGGTGTCATTCCACCTACGATTAACATCAGCGACCCCATAGGAACAGAGAACAACGTCATCGCACCTCCGAGAATTGTTACTAATACCACTGAGTGGCCTAACAAAACACCAGTTAAACGCGCAGCTATTAGTGCTTTTGGTTTTGGTGGAACCAACGCACATATGATTTTGGAACAAGGAGAAAATCCTCCCTTGTCTACCGTGGCTACCTTGTCCCCTTCCTCCTCAAAGCCACCAACTAAAGTCGCTATTGTGGGTATGGATGCGTTTTTCGGTTCATGCAATGGATTAGATGCTTTTGACCGTAGCATTTATGATGGAACACAAAATTTTATTCCGCTTCCCTCCAACAGATGGCACGGTATAGAAGATCGACAAGACCTACTTCAGCAGTACGGATTGCCAGAAGGTAAAGCACCTGTAGGGGCTTACATCCAAGATTTAGAAATAGATACCCTATCGTATAAAATCCCACCCAATGAGCTAGCAAAGCTTAACCCACAGCAATTGTTACTTTTGAAAGTTGCCGATCGCGCCCTAAAAGATGCAGGATTAAAACAGGGTGGAAATGTCGCCGTTTTGATTGCGGCGGAGACAGAATTCTCGGCACACCAGTTACAACAAAGGTGGAATTTGTCTTGGCAAATCAAAGAGGGATTGGCGAATAGTGGAGTTTCTTTACCGGAAGACAAACTTGCCGAACTTGAAAAGATTACCAAAGATGCTATACACCACCCTGTAGAGATTGGCGAATATCTCAGCTATATCTCTAACATCATGGCAAGTCGCATTTCCTCTCTTTGGGATTTTTCAGGTCCTGCTTTCACGATTACTGCAGGAGAAAACTCCACTTTCAAAGTCTTAGAGATAGCACAAATGCTACTCTCAGCCGGAGAAGTCGATGCGGTGTTAGTCGGTGCTGTTGATTTGGCTGGTGGTTTGGAAAATGTCTTGTTACGAAGCCAACTTGTACCAATAAATACAGGTACAAATACTTTAAGTTTCGACTCCAAAGCAAATGGTTGGATTGTTGGCGAAGGTGCGGGGGCTGTTGTTCTGAAGCGTCACGACACAGCGAAAAAAGATAATGACCGTATATACGCCGTTGTTGATGCTGTTGGTTTTGGAACCGCAGATGCACAGCAAAGCACGCAGATAGAAGAAAACAACATCAGCGTCCATCAGCTACAGGGTGCGGTTAAAATAACATCAATCAATGGAGAGACAGTTAGCCAAGCTTGTCAAGAAGCTTTCCAAGTGGCTGGTGTTAAACCCACAGACGTAGAATATTTAGAAGTTTACGGGAGTGGAATTTCCCAAGAAGATGAAGCCGAAATTGAGGGTTTAATCCAAGCATATCCCGCAAGTGAAAATAACTTAAGCTGTGCTATTGGTAGCGTCAAAGCCAATATCGGTCATACCTATGTTGCTTCGGGAATTGCTAGCTTGATAAAAACTGCACTGTGTCTCTATCATAGGTATATTCCTGCAACTCCTAAATGGTCGGGTGTAAAAAACCAAGAAGTTTGGCAAGGAAACCCTTTTTATGTGAGTACAGAATCCAGACCTTGGTTTTTAGGTAAGGAAGCGAAAAAGAGAGTCGCTGCAATTAACAGTATGGGAATGGATGGCACTTGCGCTCATGTCATTCTATCAGACGAACCGGAACAGCAACAGCATAACAGCAGGTATTTGCAGCAAATGCCTTATTATCTGTTTCCAATAGTGGGTCGCGATCGCACTGACTTACTCGAACAGGTGAAGGTTCTCCAAACAACCATAGATAATTGTGATTCTTTAGCAGCTGTAGCACGCCAAAGTTTTGTAGAATTCCAAAAACGTTCTCAAGCTAACTACACCCTCGCTATTCTGGGACGGAATAAAAATGAGTTAGCTAGAGAAATAGAATCTGCTTTCAAAGGAGTCAATAAGGCATTTGAGAGTGGGGAAGATTGGCAAACACCAGCAGGCAGTTATTTTACAGCAAAACCACTTGGTAAAAAGGGAGAAATTGCTTACGTCTATCCGGCTGCTGTCAATTCTTATCTTGGTATCGGTCGTATACTGTTCCGCTTGTTCCCACGAGTGTACGATGATGCAGTTATCAAGAGTCTTTTCAGCTTGTTTGCGGAAGTTTCTCAACTCGTCTTTCCTAGAAGCTTAGACAAATTATCAACCAAGCAGTTGGAAAGTCTCGAAAAGCAGTTACTGAATAATGCCCTGGCAATCTTTGAAACAGACATGGCATTTGCCAGACTCATTACAACGATTGTACGAGATGATTTCCGAGTTAAGCCAAAATACGTCTTTGGCTACAGCTTGGGCGAGACAAGCATGATGACTGCTATGGGAGTGTGGAGTAACTTTAGCGAAGGAATTAATGCCTTTCACTCTTCTTCCCTGTTTGCAGACAGAATCGCCGGACCCAAAAACGCCGTGCGCGAACATTGGGTATTGCCAAAAACGCGATCGTCGGACGATGATTTTTGGAGTACTTACCTTTTGATGGCAAACCCATCTCAAGTTCAAGAATACCTCAAGCACGAACATCGCGTTTACTTAACTCAAATCAACACGCCGGAAGAAGTCCTCATTGCAGGTGATTCCGAAGGTTGTCAGAGAGTTATTAAAGCTTTAGGTTGCAACGCTTTTCGCGCCCCCTTCAACCACGCCATCCATTGCGAACCAATGCGGTCTGAGTATGAAGAAGTTGTAAGAGTCAACACCTTACCCGCACGGGATATACCTGGAATCTCCTTTTACTCCTCAGCAGAATACCAACCAGTCTTACTTGAAAGTCATGCGATCGCACGTAGTTTAGCAAAAGGTTTGTGTCAACCGCTAGATTTCCCCCGACTCGTTAACCGAGTTTACAACGATGGGGCAAAAATCTTTATTGAAGCAGGGTCTGGTAACGTTTGTTCGCGATGGATAGATAAAATCCTAGAAAACAAAGAACACATTACCGTACCCCTCAATAGAAGAGGTATTGATGACCATGCTTCCATTATAAGAGCACTAGGAAAACTCCTCAGCCATCAAGTAGCTGTAGACTTATCACCCCTGTACAGTGAGATAACAGAAGCATCAAGCCAACGCAAACCAACAGTCAAAACACTGACCCTAGGACAAGCAACTTCAGTTGAAGAAACCTCACAGGAAAAACTTCCTCAAGGAAACCGAATTGTTGCCAGCATTGTGACAGACGAAAACCGAAAGCTTTTCCAAAATGCAGTCCGCAAACTACCCCCTCGCATTGATACCAAGCAACAACAAAATAAACCACAATCTACCGAATCAGAAACTCAAAATTCACCCAAAGTTACCATTTCCAAACAACCACCCGCAAGCAACATTCACAACATTATTACACCATCAATACTCCAGCTAGAGAAATTAAACATGAAAAATGCCCCTAATAACAGTTTTGAACCTAAAGAACGAGTAGAATCTGGTGAGCAAAAAACAACTCAAGAAATTGTTTCCTCCAGAACTTTGTCAACACCAAACGCCAACCAACAATTTAGTAACATCACCACCCACTTATACCCAAGCAAAAACCAATATGAAAAGTTAATCACTAACAATTTAATTGTTCATCAGACCCATGCTAACTTCTTAAAATCGAGACACAAATTTAGCCACCAAATGAGTGAAATCATTCATTTGCAATTAGCTTGTGTTGAGAATTTGCTGAATAGTTAGTGGTTAGTAATTATATTATGTCCGGTAACATATCCATAATAAAATTTTCCTAATTTCCTAGCGTCTTTGCGCCTTTGCGCCTTTGCGTGAGTTTTATTCAGGGTATATAAACGGACATGATATTAGTAGCTACCAACAAACAACAACTAACTACCGATCGCTGTACGGGCGCGGCGGCCTTGCGTCCATACCAACCAACAACTAACAAATAACCAATGACAGTTTTAACTAATTACGATAACGGTCTCAAATTCCACACCAATACATTCCATCAGAATCAAGTTTGGAAAGGCGCATTAGATTGCGTAGCCTTTGAACACTCAGCAATCAAAGAGAAATTACTGCAATTAGATAAACCATGCTACATCATTAGAGTCGCCGGACAAATTGGCGTTACCAACGACGGTTATCTCTCACCCGCAGACAATGGAAAAACAGGACAAGCCGAACTATTAGTTGCAACCCCACCCGTATCAACAGCAAATTTAGGAGACCCTAGTTTTTTATCATTTCACGACGTGAAATGTGCTTATTCTACTGGTGCAATGGCTGGTGGTATAGCTTCTGAAGAAATGGTTATTGCGCTAGGGAAAGAAAAACTCCTAGGTTCCTTCGGTGCGGGTGGATTGAGTCCGGATCGACTTAAAACAGCGATTCACCGAATTCAAGAAGCATTACCTCAAGGTCCCTATGCCTTTAATTTGATTCACAGCCCTAATGAACCATCGATTGAACGTCGTGCTGTAGATTTGTACCTCAAGTATGGGGTCAGAACCATAGAAGCATCTGCATTTTTAGATTTAACTCCTAATATTATTTATTATCGTGCAGCAGGGTTAGGCGTTAATGCAGCAAACCAAATTGAAATAAAAAACAAAGTCCTTGCCAAAATTTCTCGGCGAGAAGTGGCTAGCAAATTTCTCCAACCAGCACCACTGAAAATTTTAAAAGAACTCGTTCAACAAGGACTAATTACTGAACAACAGGCTAATTTAGCAGCACAATTACCCATAGCCGATGACATTACTGTAGAAGCAGATTCAGGCGGTCATACAGACAATCGCCCTCTAGTGTGTCTGTTACCTTCAATTCTAGCTTTAAAAAATGAAATTCAGGACAAATATCATTACTCAACACCCATTCGAGTTGGAGTTGCAGGAGGAATCGGTACGCCAGAATCAGCCTTAGCAGGATTTATGATGGGTGCTGCTTATGTAGTGACAGGATCGATCAATCAATCTTGTGTAGAAGCAGGAACAAGCGAATACACCAAGCAATTACTAGCGCAAGCCGATATGGCAGATGTTATGATGGCTCCGGCTGCAGATATGTTTGAAATGGGAGTCAAACTTCAAGTTCTCAAGAAAGGAACTATGTTTGCTTTAAGAGCGCAAAAATTATATGAGTTATACAGAACCTATAACTCAATTGATGATATTCCTATTGTAGAACGAGAGAAGTTAGAAAAACAGATTTTCCGCAAGACTTTAAACCAAGTTTGGGAAGAAACTGTCACTTATTTATCCCAGAGAAACCCAGAAAAACTCAACAAAGCATTAAGCAATCCCAAAATCAAAATGGCAGCCATTTTTAAATGGTATTTAGGATTATCTTCTCGTTGGTCTAGTGCTGGAGAAAAGGGAAGAGAAGTAGATTATCAAATTTGGTGCGGTCCCGCTATAGGAAGCTTTAATAACTGGGTTAATAGTTCTTATCTTGCCGAACCAAAGAATCGCAAAGTTGTTGATGTTGCTCATCATATTATGACTGGTACCGCATATTTACACCGCATTCAAAGTTTGAAAATTCAAGGTTTGTACGTGACTGATTACTATAGTCAATATCTCCCAATGTAGGGGATTTACCCCCCTTAATCCCCCCTTGTAAAGGGGGGAGATTAGAGCCTAGTCCCCTCCCCTTTATCTCGTTCCTAGGCTCTGCCTAGGAATGCATTACTTGAGGCTCTGCCTTAATAATAAAACAATGGAGGCTCCGCCTCCTACTATTCATTCCCAGGCTCAGCCTGGGAACGAGGAAATACCTAATCTCCAATCCCCATTGCCCCTCAACAAGGAGGGGGCCCCGAGTTCCCCAATCCCTAATTCCCAATTCCCAAAGAGGTAAACATGGTTTCCAATCAATCTCGCAATGCAGAAGAAATTCAAGCTTGGTTAGTCTCTAATCTTGCAAACGCATTAAAGATTTCACCACATGAAATCAATGTGAGAGAGCCTTTAGACAGTTACGGTTTGGATTCAGCCCAAGCTATGGTACTGATTAGCAATACAGAAAAGATGCTTGGATTTGAAGTTTCTCCAATGCTGTTATGGCATTATCCCAATATTGAGGCTCTTTCAGAACGTTTAGCTGAAGAATCGCAAGAGAAAAATTCGGGTGTTTCAAACGCTAAGAATGGATCTACAGGAAATTCTTCAACGAAAACTGCAACTCTAGATTTGAGTGCTGAAGTTGTTTTAGATCCGAGTATTCGTCCTGCAACTTCTTTTCAATTCACTTCTGAACTCAATAATGTCTTCTTGACAGGAGGAACGGGTTATTTAGGTGCTTTTATTATTTACGAACTTCTCCAATCAACCAATGCAGATATTTATTGCTTGGTGCGTGCATCTAATTCTCAAGAAGGCAAGCGCAAGCTGAAGCAAAACTTGCAACAGTACGCCATTTGGGAAGAAAAGTTTAGTTCTAGAATCATTGCTGTTCCTGGAGATTTGTCTCAGCCCCTTCTTGGTTTGAGCAAGGAAGGCTTTGATATGCTAGCAGCTAATCTTGATGCCGTTTATCACAGCGCTGCTATGTTGAATTACGTGTATCCTTACTCTGCACTTAAGACTGCTAATGTTTTAGGCACTCAAGAAGTGATTCGCTTGGCGTGCGATATCAAAACCAAGCCCCTGCATTACGTTTCTAGCGTGGCAATTTTTGAATCCCCTGTTTATGCGGGTCAAGTTGTCAGAGAACAAGATAGTTTTGACCATTGGGAAGGTATTTATTTAGGATACTCTCAAACAAAATGGGTTGCTGAAAAGCTAGTTAAATTAGCAGGGTCACGCGGACTACCCATTACAATCCACAGACCTCCATTAATTGGCGGACACAGCGAAACAGGGGTTTCCAATACGAATGACTTTATCTGCATGATGATAAAAGGCTGTTTGGAGATGGGATATTTTCCAGATGTAGATTACATGATGGATATGTCTCCTGTGGATTATGTGAGCAAAGCAGTTGTTTATTTATCACAGCAAAAAGAATCGATTGGAAAAGCATTCCACTTACAACATCCTCAACCCGTACCCTTGAAGGCGCTAGTAGATTGGATGCGTTCTTTTGGTTATCCTATCCAACTAATGCCTTATGACGCTTGGCAATCAGAATTGATGAAGAGTTTATCCTCTGGAGACAATTCTTTGCATACGCTACGACCTTTCTTGCTTGAAAAGTGGTCTCAAGAAGGGCTAACTATTCCAGATTTGTACCTGCAAGCAAAACGACCCATTATTAGCTGTCGGGAAACTCTTGATGCCCTAGCAGGAGGTTCTATTGTTTGCCCTCCGATTGATTCTAGGCTGTTTATGACTTACTCTGCTTATCTCATTGAAAGTGGTTTCTTGAACGTCGCGTAGTCGTCATCCCTCGTTCCTGGGCTTCAGCCTGGGAATGCCTTCCACGAGGCTCAGCCTCAAGTCACTTGGAAGTAACACGTCAAAAAGTTATGGAACCGCAGATGCACAGCAAAGCACGCAGATGAAGTTATAGCGCCACAGTTTATCGTTCCATTTTTTTAACTACAAAATCTCTGACTTTTTAATAAAGTCGGAGATTTGACTCTTTCTTATACCAATTTGGAAAAAGAAGTAGGTTGGGTTGAGGAACGAAACCCAACATTGAACCCTTATTGTTGGTTGAGGAACGAAACCCAACAT
>NZ_BAACAP010000211.1:0-82862 GCF_045865695.1 Scytonema hankhaensis NUACC26 | reverse complement strand
TGTGGTATCCCAGAGTTTGACGGTGTTGTCATCACTTGCAGAAGCAATCGTCTTGCCGTCGGGGCTGAAGCTGACGCCATAAACTTCGTCAGAATGCCCTTTGAGGGTTTTGAGTTCTCTGCCTGTGGTATCCCAGAGTTTGACGGTGTTGTCACCACTTGCAGAAGCAATCGTCTTGCCGTCGGGGCTGAAGCTGACGCTCAAAACATAAGCGGAATGCCCTTTGAGGGTTTTGAGTTCTCTGCCTGTGGTATTCCAGAGTTTAACGGTGTTGTCATCACTTGCAGAAGCAATTGTCTTACCATCAAGGCTGAAGCTGACGCCATAAACTTTGGCGGAATGCCCTTTGAGGGTTTTGAGTTCTCTGCCTTTTAACTCGTATACTGCTTGCCGTAAAGCAACAACAACTCGATCGCGTGTATTAGCTTCCATCCATTTTGACCAAATTGTTTGTTGCAGTTTTTCTCCTGCTTTAATATCTTCTACCAAAGCTTCTTCTTGGAGATTAGCAGTAAAAAGTGCTTCGGAAGATGAGGTAAGAGCGATAATTTGAGCATTTGTTTCACCAATTGTTGACTTAATGCCAAATGTCATAGCCACAGCTGTTAATGCTACCAATCCTACTCCTGCACCAGAAGCCATTCTTAATCGCTGTTTTAAAACTTGATTTAACTTTGCTTCTGCCAATTGACGTTTTTGTTTTTCTCTTTCTAATTCTGCTAATAATTCTGCACCGCGTTGTTGCCGAATAAAAGATACGAGATAATCATGAACTAGTTGAAAGCGATCTGCTGGAGATTGTGGTATCAAAAAGACTATTCCTGATGTCACTAAAATCTTTAAAACTAACTCTAATTTATCAACTTCGGCTGCTAAGACTGCTAAAGCATCTGCTAATTCAGTGTAGGTTTTCAACGGGCGGGTGTTATTCTCATCAGTGAGTAAATACAAGACTAATTGAGCAGCCCGTTCGTTTTCTTGTCCGCAATCTTTTACAACTTCGTCTAAATACCTTTGGACAAGCTGTTCTTTTGGTCCTTTTTCTTGATATTGTTTCAAACTAGTAATTTTCTCTGTTTCTAATTGCGACCCTACGACTTGCAACTCAATGGGGCGCACCTCTCCTTCTTCTACAGCTAAATCTCGCACCAATTCCTCAATGAGTTCTGGTTCTAAAGAGGAGGACCGTTGGGTTAAACTCTTAATGACCTTTCTCGCACCTTCGGGAGAAAAGTTGCCGAAATAGTAGCGAATTCCTTTATTCAGGATATCATTTTTTGTGACTTCTAAATTTGTGATGCGATCGCACTCCAACAAATAATGCAAATAATCTTCACGTAAAGAAAGAATCACCTTCACATAGGGAATATCCAAACTATCCAAAGCAAGTTTCAAAAACTGCCAAAACTCTTTTCGTTGAGATGGTTGAGAACAGTTAAAGAAAAACTCCTCAAATTGGTCAAAAATCAGAATAGTTAAGAAATTGCGAGTAGCATTTTGCCGTAATTGTTGAAGAACTTCATGATTTTGGATTTTAGATTTTGGATTTTGGATTAAATTAGATTTTAGATTTTGGATTTCTGATTTTGGATTTGATTGTACCTGGTTATCTGTTGTGTTACGAAGTACTTTACTCAATTCCTGCTGCCAATCACTGTAAAATCTAACTATCACAGGTAAAGGAATTCGGCTATCAATAGCAGGTATATTCTGCAATGCAGGTACTAATCCTGCTGTCAGCAGCGAACTTTTTCCTACTCCAGAGGGACCATAAATTACGACTAATTTTTGGTCATCCCGACTGATACGTTGAATTAATTGTTTAACATCTTCCTCTCGCCCAGATGTAACAATTTCTTGAGCAATGGTTCCTTGCTGAGAGGTTGTCCCGACATCACCGTACAATTCAGTCGAACCAACCGTTATCAAAGCAGGATGAATCACCTGTCGCTGAGATTGCAATCGTCCCGCACCAATGAAAGCGCGAAAACCATATTGTTGCTCAATGGAACGTTTCTCTTGTTTGAGTTCAAATGCTTCTAAATACCTATGTTGTTCGTAGTGGATCTCGCACAATGCGTTTAATATCCGTATGTAAAGCTGTGGGTTATAATCGGGCTTACATCCTTCTTTGGCTGTTTCTAAGTTATGTAGCGTTTCTGGTACTTGGTTTTGATGGTATTGAGCTTGAGATATTAAAAATTGATACCAACTTTGATAATGTCGTTTGATTTCAGGGTGTTCATTTGCTAGTTGTGCGATCGCTTCGAGGGCTATTGTTGCATACTGCTGAGTATCTTCCCAATGAGATTTTCCCAGTGCAACTTCTGCAAGGGAAGCATAAGCATTTGCCAGCCTGAGAGTATTGGGATATGTTGTGTGTAGTTCAATAGCAGTGTTAGCAACAGATTTTAATTCATCCCACCTAGCTAACTGTTGCAGCACTTCTCCCCAAGGGTTGATAAATTGAGCGACTAAATCGGGACGATTTGCTTGCTGTAAGATTTGCACGCAGCGATGATAATAACTTTCTGCTTGACGACACGCTGCTTCATACTCGGCTCGATGTAAAACCGCGTACCTTCGCCACCATAGCCCCAGGTGGAAGAGTACACAGGCTTGTCGGAGGGGATAGGGGATAGGGGATAGGGGATAGGGGACTGGGGACTGGGGATTGGTGATTGGGGCGGTAGAGGTGGCGGGGGTGGTAGGGGCGCAAGGCATTGCGCCCCTACAGGAGGGTGATTGTTCCCAGAATGCAAGGCTTTGTTCGTAAAGTTGACGCGATCGCTCCATTTGACTTTTACTATAAGCATCGCGTCCTGAAATAAATTGCTGACTGGCTTCTAGTTCTGGTTCGGAGTAGCCCTGGCTGTGTAATTCTTCTAATGCTGATTCAATCTCAGCTGCATCCATCCCTATATTTAATGCAGTATTATCTAAAAATCTGTCTCCACCTGTTTCTAGAATTTTCGCGAATAACCCATCTGCTTTTTTTTGGAGAACTTGAATTAATTCACTGGTAGAGATGGCAAATTTAATTGGTACGCCAGCGTATGTGTAAAAATCAGGTGCTAATTTTACGAACTTTTGCAGCACTAAATCGTTTATCCAGATGACTACGGGAAATGACAAACTTTGGGGAAAATCATCCCGTACTCGATTGATGGAAATCAATAAATCGTCAATGGCTGTGACTGACTGTAAGCCCAACACCATAATGGCATCTGTGACAGATGATTTATCTTTTGCCAGATGTGCTTGAATAATTAAATATAGATTTGTAGCTGATTTATCTAAAGTTATTTCTAGTATTTGTAATTGAGAGTTTTGCCGCAACTGTTCTAGAATTTGTTCTTGTAGATGTACGTAGTTGCAGCGTACTAAAATTAGGGAAAAGCGACCTTGAGAACGAGCGATCGCTCTTATCAAAGTTACTAGCGATCGCTCATTTTGCACGGAAATTTCTTCGAGATTTATTGGTTCGCTCATACCTAAAATTGCTTGGCTTCTGCTAATACGGGATTAATACCAAACCAGCGTCCTTCTTTATCTTGATATTCAAAGACAAATAAACTTCTTAATAAAGTTTGGTAGTCATCTTCACCACTCACACTTTGCTGCTGAACGACTTGACGGAGCAATTCCCATTCGGGTTTTGTTATAGATAGCACTAAGCTTTCGCGGTATTCGCGGATAGAATTTTCTAGGCATTCCCTTGATAAAGGCGGATCTTCTGACTGAAGACAACTGTAAAGCAGTCCTAGTAAATTTCGCACGTGACCCCCACTGATTTGACAAAGCCTGTTTAAAGTATCGGGAGTGTCGAAAACTTCTGCGATTAAATTCAATCTCAGTTCGGAGTTAACGGTGGGAAAAGCTCTTGCTAATACCATCTGTTGCAAAAGTGCTATCCCTTCAGAGCATGAACTTCCATCGCGTAACTGTACGGGAACCATCGGTAGTATCTTGGGACTGACTCCACCACCCAAACGATTCTTCATCGTCTCATACTCATTCGAGAATACCAAAGCTAGGGGTATTGTGTAAACCACATGGCACTTCAGCTTGCGTAACTCTTCGCCGCGATCGACAAACAAGTGTTCTGGTTGCGATCGCTCTCGGTTTTTCGCCCTTGGATCGACTCGATCCAAATTGTCTACAATCACCACCAGCCCTTTCTTACCCTTATCTCTAAGTTCCTGGTTAGCACGAGTTAAGAATTCTTCATTCAGAGATTCCAAAATATTATTAGTGCGAGGTTCCAGATATTGCCTCAACTGACTTCGCAAAAGAGGACTATCTTTTGTTTTAGCGCTAATTTTAGCAATACCTACAGATAACTCTCCCGAAAGTTCTTTGGGAGTTTGTAAAAATTCATGAATTTCACTTAATAGTTTGGCAAAATATCCCGGTCGAAGTTTAATTCCTACTGCTTCTAAACTTTCACTCACTGACCTGGCGATAAGCTGGGTACAGCTTGCGCTTCGCGAACGCCAGTAATATATCCGTAACATCTACATCAGCCATATCTAGGTCTTGTGTGGACTCAAAATATACCACATGAAAACCTTGCTGCTTTAACTCTGCTTCCAAACGGCGCAACTCAGTCGATTTGCCACAACCAATGTGTCCGGTAAATAATTGGCAAGTTGGTTTATCTGGAGAAAGGCGTGTAATTGTTCGTCCAAGTGCTTCAATCACCTTAGAACCACGTACCGAAGCAAAGTCTACATAATACTGTCTATCTTGAGGATTTGCCAAGACTAGAGTTCTGCTGGGGTTGCAACTGTCAAAAAATCTTTGCAAATCTAGTTTAAGTCGCATTCACCTGTCCTATCCGTAGATTTACTACTAGTTTGGCAATAACTTCAACTTTATTCGCTCTTTTTCCGCAAATTTTTCCAAGTGAGGCAGAAGTCAGTAGGTGCAAAGATTTCCAACTTTGCAGAGTCGGGAACTTGGCTACCTAATTCTCTAGTTTACATAGGGTTTTCAACACCTGTTTTAGCGATTCTCCTTCGGAGACGCTACGCGAACGCATCTTCCATGGTCAAGCGGACAGGTACATCATAAAATCCAGACAATCGCCACCAGCGATCGCCCCCATATGACTTCAAATTATTATACGAATGAGGTAGGGAGTTTTTACACAAAACAAGAGATGGATTTTTTATAGCATAAATTTACATTGTGTACATAACTTAACACTTGTGGGACAACCTGTTTGCGCCAGTCACTCTAAGCGAGGTTGGGGTTGATATTTTAGGGAGTTGTAGGCGATGCTTTCTGCTTCTCTTCTCAACATTTAATATCGTCACACAAATGGCAATTGTTATATTTAGGGGTACGAGCGTCAATATGCGCCAAACTTAAGATTCTGCTTGCAGCCAATCTTCTAAAGTAATCTCCGGAACTCTTTGCAAATCTGAGTCATGAGAAACTAGAATTAAGCCTCGTGTAATTGAGGTTGCTGCTATTAATATATCTGCCTCTTGTATGGGTGTACCTCTCTTTTTTAGATTTGCATGAATTTCGCAGGCTCTCTCGATAGTTTCTATATCATCTAAGAATAAAACCCTATATTGTCTGCACAATTCATTTAAGTCAGATAACTGTCTTGTGGCATTGGCATATAAAAGACCTCTTTTGACCTCATAATACGCTATGCAACTTATGAAGACATCAAGACCCTGACTCCGAACATCCTCTAATTTTTTTTTAATTTTGTCATTCTTCTTCAAAATATAGGAGACCATATTTGTATCTAGGAGGTAGCTCATTCCTACCATCTCCTTTCCACAGCTTCCTCATACATTTTTATTTGTTCTGGTGTTAAATCATTTAACGTTCCAGAAACCGCCTCTAGTACTAAAATACTGTCAATTCTCTTAACTAAATCATCATTAGTAATAGCTTTAATTTCTTCAGTTGAAAATCTCTTAAACAGATTTACCATAAGTTGAATCATTTCATCTATATTTAATCTTTCCTGATATAAGTTATTCCCTTGAATTAAATTTTTGACTATTTGACATATATGAGATAAAAGGATTTCTTTTTCTTCAAAAACTTCTTGCATAACTTACCACGAATTTTTTAGATCTTATCTAATATTACTCTAACACTGTCTTTAACACCTCGCCAGCCCATATCCTCCACATTTTGCACAATATGTCCTGCATCAACAAGAGGTTTCTTAAGTTTTTTGCTTAACAGGTTTTCATCAAGTACAATGAGCACGAGCAGTTCGCTCCCGATTCAGCATTGATGATTGCCATTGATTCTAAAACAACTAATACCTGAGCTTGCCAGTGTGGGAAATCTTCTAGGAATTCGGCTAAGCCTGCTTCACCTTCAAGGTAATCAAAAAAGGTTTGCAATGGAACTCGCGTTCCTACAAAGACAGGGGTTCCACTCATAATTTCTGGATCGGAGTGGATAATTCTTCGCTCGCGTAAAATCTTTTGAATGTCCATTACAGGTGTTCGCACTTTTCGTAGTAGTTTGAAGTCTCGGATTGAATTATAGCTTGTTTATAAAAAGCGATCGCTTATGATGGTTTTATCCTGCTTCACTAGTGCTTCTCCTTGTGTAACAACAGCATTTGCTTTTGGATTATTTTCTATAGCTTTTGTCTCTCAAGATACCGAGTTAGGTGAGGCTCGGTACTTTCTTGAGCGTCAGCCACATACAGTCATTACTCCTGAACCTTGCTCTAATTGGCAAATTGCTTTCAAAACCTGTAATAGCTGAATACTGTCCTCAGATTGAATTAGGTTCAGTAATGGCATTAACTGATAAGTAGGGGGATTTCCTCGTTCAAGACGGACAAACTGATAGCGATGACCGTTAGTTGCTAGTCCCCAAACGGATGATTGCTTTTCTAAGCTTTTAAAAGCGTAAGTCAGCAGTTGGGGTAAACCCTCAGCAACATCTACCGAACTGTTTTTTGTTTCTAGTACCAAAATCCAAAACGTATTTGCAGTCTTTGCTTGAGTGTTGCTCACTGCTAAAATATCCATCCGCCCTGTTATCTTTGTGTCCTCGTCTTCAATGGAGATAGCAATCGCATCTTCCATTGTCAAGCGGATAGGTACATCATAAAATCCAGATAATTGCATCAAAGGTGCGAGCGCCAAAAATTTAATTAAACCTTCAGACACTTTTCCCGCGTTAAAGTAACGTTCAAAGTCGTTACTAATGCGTGATAAATCCTGCTGTTCCAATTCCGTCAAAGACTCTAAAGTTAAGTATTGTGTAAACGATGAAGCATTTGACGTTTTTTGCGGTTTCAACAAGCGATGAACATCATTGAGAGATAAAGTACTCGCTGCTAGAGTAATTGGCATAGGTTTTTACCACGTTTTTTAGTACTAATGAACATACTGCACTATGAAAGGCAAGAGTTTCCATAGAGGATCTCTAAAAGGTTACGTATGATACCTCTTTCAGCAATTCTTGTCTAACTATGCTATAATTGCCAGTTTAAAAAACCATATGCTTGCTAGCCCACGAGCAATATTTGTCAGTTGACTGTTCCTTTCGAGAAGTTGGGGGTTTTAGACTTCTTTGATTGCTAGCTATAAGGTTGGTATTGGAACACACAACCAGTAAAGTCGAGCACGCGTTGTTCTACATCACGTCTTCAACACAACGTTCACCGTTACTTTCATCCCTGCCTTTACCAGCAGCCTTTATCAGTTTATCTACGCTAAACCGACTAATTTCACCATTCATCAAATTACTCATCCGTGGCTGCGTTTCACCAAAAAAGTCAGCTGCCTGTTCCTGAGTCCACCCACGCTCTAAAATATATTGTCTCAATTTTAACATGAGGTCAGCCCTCACTTTTAGATTTGCAGCTTCTTCAGTATCAAAACCGAGATCCTCAAACACGTTTTCACTACCTTGAATCACTACCATTGTTGTATCCTCAATAAAGTTGGGAATTTAACTTACCGAATTTTCTAGTTGGCAAATTGCTTTCAAAACCTGTACTAGCTGAATACTGTCGTCAGACTGAATTAGATTGAGTAATGGCATTAACTTATAGATAGGGGGATTTCCTTGTTCAAGACGCACAAACTGATAACGATGACCGTTTGTTGCTAGTCCCCAAACGGATGATTGCTTTTCTAAGCTTTTAAAAGCGTAAGTTAGCAGTTGGGGTAAACCTTCAAATACGTCTACCGAACTGTTTTTTGTTTCTAGTACCAAAATCCAAAACGTATTCGCAGTCTTTGCTTGAGTGTTGCTGAGTGCTAGAATATCCATCCGCCCTGTTATCTTTGTGTCCTCGTCTTCAATGGAGATAGCGAACGCATCTTCCATTGTCAGGCGAACAGGAACATCATAAAATCCAGATAATCGCATCAGAGGTGCGATCGCCAAAAATTTAATTAAACCTTCAGACACTTTTCCAGCTGCAAAATACCGTCGGAAGTCATTCTTGATTCTTAATAAATCCTGCTGTTCCAACTCTGTCAAAGGCTCTAAAGTTAAGTGTTCTGTAAACGATGAAGCTTTTGACGTTTTTTGCGGTTTCAATAAGCGATGAACATCATTGAGAGATAAAGTACTGGTTTCTAGAGTAATTGGCATAGGTTTTCACCGCGTTTTCTAGTACTAATGAACATACTGCACTATGAAAGGCAAGAATTTCCATAGAGGAGTTTTAAAAGGTTACGTATGATACCAATGCTCGGCAATTCTTGTCTAACTATGCTATAATTTAGCGTCTAAAAAACTATTGTTATCTTTTGGAGCAAGAGCAATTTGGTAACCTAGTGCATCAAGAAATTCGATTAAAGTATCTGCAGTCGTCGGAGATCTGACGAATCGATTCCGTTAGAAATAGAACAGAAATAGGTTTATATATAATACATAGTAGGTCATCATGAATTTGTCACTCACTCCAGAACTCGAGCAGTTTGTTCACACTCAGGTAGCAAGTGGGAAATACTCATCATTTGAAGAAGTTGTTTTGGCTGCTCTACAGAGCTTGGCAGAGCGCGAACGCATTTACAAGGGACGATTTGAAGAATTGCAACGGGAAATTGAGCTTGGTGTAGAAGCGTCTTTACGAGGAGAAGTTGTTGATAGCAAAACCGTTTTTAGCCAATTACAGCAGAAGTTACAACAACGTCGGGAGCAGGCTTGCTAGCCCGCGAGCAATATTTGTCAGGTTAAGTTGCTTCTAATTCCAAAAATTCCTGAATTGTCAAAATCGAAATTTCCTGAAATGGATGCAACACCAACAAATCATTATCTCCACTGATAATACAAGTTGCTTGTCCACTCAATGCTAACTCCAGATATTTATTGTCTTTTGGCTCTCGGCAAATATCAATATTTTCAGTTATCTCTACAAACTTAACTGTTTTGACAAAACTTGCCAAGAATAGTTTTCTCTCTATTACTGTAATATATTTATCAAATTTTTCTCTGTATAAAACTTCTTCGATTTCCGATAAAACAGGCATTGACATCAATACTCTACCAAATATCTGAGCCTTATCCAATGCCTGACGCGCTTTACCTTTTTTGATAATAACGGCACTAATAATGATATTCGCGTCCAGAACAAATAGCCTTTCAACGTTCATTAAGAATAGACTCCAAAATTTCTGGTGTTAAACCTCTGGCTGCGGCGCGATCGCTAATTTCATCCATAATTTCTCGCAATAAAGCAATATCTTCATCAGCTGGTTTTTGAAGTAATATACTAATTAATGATTGAATTTTCTGACGTTCTCTATGGGATGCAGACTGATATGCATCTGCCACTTCTGGAGTCACTTCAATAATAATTTGTTTCATTTTTTTATCAATTTTTTGTTAGCATTTGGGTCATAATGATTCTAGCAAATTTATTCTGTCGGCGCACCTAGCAAGCACTAGTGTCTCCCACAAAGGCGCTTCATCACCACGTAAGTAAGTCGGCGAGAAAAAACCAAAAGATGTAACGAAAAGTAAAATCTTTGTATTTGGCTCGTAGTTGTGTTAACTACACCTAATTGTAGGGGTGCAATGCCTTGCGCCCTTACGCCTGTATTGCATCGTTTATCTTGGTAGTAGAGCTACGCGAGCATACCTATGTCAACGTCAAGTAAAGCAAAAACTACCCAAATCGAAATTACACTTAGCGAAGAACAAAAGCAAACTCTAGAAAAAGCTGCTGCTATAAGATGTTTAACCTTGAGTGAGTATTTGGTTGAATTGGCTATAAACGCAGCAACAGAAGAAATACCAGAACCAGAGTCCATAGTTCTTTCTGAAAAGGACTGGGAAATTTTTGTATCGGCTATAGAAAACCCTCCGGAACTCAATCCAAGGTTGAAAGCAGCTATTCAGAAGTATAAAAGTGAATACAACAAGACATAAGTAATGGAATGGAGAGGTAAACAAGCGTTGTGAGAAATGGTAAAGTCAAATATATGTAGAGGTTGTAACTATGATCCAAGCCCTACCCAAACTAGTAACCTTTGAAGAATTTATTGAGTGGTTCCCCAACAACGGGAAGCGCTACGAGCTACATAACGGAGTTATTGTGGAGATAGCACCACCAACTGGAGACCATGAAAAAGTTGTCGGTTTTTTAGTACGTAAAATAACAATAGAGTATGACCGACTCAACCTACCCTACACCATTCCTAAAACTGCGTTTGTTAAAACTCCCAGCGCTGAATCAGTTTACTTACCTGACGTATTGTTACTCAATCTTGACAATCTCCCTAACGAACCTCTTTTTCAGAAAGTGTCAACGGTAATCTGTGCAGCATCTGTACCTTTAGTTGTTGAAGTTGTTAGTACAAATTGGCGTGATGATTACCATAAGAAGTTTGCGGATTATGAAGAGATGGGCATTCCTGAATTCTGGATTGCTGATTATAAAGCCCTGGGTGGTAAAAAATTCATTGGAGACCCCAAACAGCCTACCTTCTCTGTATGTCAGCTTGTTGGAGATGAGTACCAAATTACCAAGTTCACGGGTAATGATTTAATTGTTTCCCCTACCTTCCCCCAACTAAACCTTACCGCACAGCAGATATTTGATGCTGCTTTATAATTTGATAAACAAACAAAATTTTGCAACAATGACCCGCCCAGAGTTTTGGCAATACATTCTTGAACACCGAGAGGATGAAGAAGCTGTTTTGATTTATATCGAAAGATTCCAAGACCCAAATGCAAAGGTTTACCCACCAACCAAATGATTAATGGAATGGACTTTTTACAGGTGTTAAATGGAAAATTATTGAACCGCAAAGACGCAAAGAGCACGAAGGAAGAAGAAAAAGGAAAAAAATCATGCTATGGTTTTACATCGCTTTCACCACGCATAATTTTGAAAATATCTCTCACAACTTTATTACGAATGTCTGTTAAATTGGTTATGGTCAATTTTTTCTCTTTGAGTTGCTTAAAATATTCAACTAGGCGATCGCAGTGGCTTTCCAAATGTCCGTTATAACGCTTTTGTCTGTAAACACTCTGTAAAACAGGTTTTGTAGGGTTATTAGGCAAATCCTTGAGCAATTTATTAATTTCTGCCCAATCACTATTTGAGTGATAACAATTTAAAATAACTTTACATGTTGCTGCCCAAATTTTACCTAAGTCCGCAAATTGAGTCAGACGATGCGGATACAAACCCCTAACTAATTCATCTCCATCTTTAAAGATTCTTTCTAAATAAATTTTTATATTATCAGGATCTTTACTCTGCCGATTTCCTTCTTCTGCGATCGCAAAAGAATAAGTGAAAATTTTGAACGATTCATTTATTCGCTCTTCTAGCGTGCTTTGTTTCTTTTCGTCATCACATAATTCTAACATTCCCATTGCAAACAGTATAATACTTGAGTGCGTACCAAATAAATATGTAGAGCGCTCCTCATCCGAATAATTATTTTTTAATATCGAAAAATCAATATTTATGACATTTTTTTCTTCATCATAAATTTTCTGACATTCTCCACTACCTTCTTGCAACTCCTGAATTAATGGAACAACTTGTATTTGAATATCACCATAATTTTCATAGTATCTTTTATTTCTCATATTATTATGCTAGAGTGATTGTATCTTTATCCTCTTTCCATCTAATAACCTATGCAAATAGAAGACTATTTTGATTTCCTTATGCCTAATGATATTCGTCTAAGAGGTACTAGAGTAGGTATTGAAACTGTCCTTTATGATTTCATTCATCGCGCCCGTACTCCAGAAGAGATTGCTCAAACTTATCCATCCCTTACTTTAGAACAGGTATACGCTACGATTCTCTACTATCTACACAATAAAGAATTTGTGAGTAAGTATTTAGCTGACTGGTTGGAGTGGAATCATCAGCAAGTTAAAGCGCAACACCTTAATCCCTCACCTGCTGCAATTCGTATGCGGAAACTGAGAGCAGAACAAAAAGAAAACAATCAAGTCAATGACACTCAATTATCTGCTTGACGAGAATGTAGACCCTAGCTATAAAACTCAACTCACACGACTTAATGCTAATTTAATAGTCTGGATAGTTGGTGAACCAAACACCCCTGCAAAAGGAACATTAGATCCAGAAATCTTACTTTGGTGTGAAGAATATGGCTTTGTCTTAGTGACTAATAATCGTACATCAATGCCCGTTCATCTAGACGAACACATTGCCCAAAATCGTCATGTTCCTGGCATTTTTATTCTCAATCCTAAATTAAGTATGGGGCAAAATATTGATGAGTTGGTTTTTATTGCTGAAGCAGCTTTTGAAAATGAGTATCAAGACCAAATTGTTCATTTACCCCATACGTATACGCTTTACTGATGAACAGGAGTGGTATGAAGACTTTTGCTTAGAGATCCAGCCAAAGTAGAGAAACTGAATGCGATCGCAAAAGCTTTCGATAACGTAGAAATCATAACTCCTGTCACGAGCAAAAGTTAGATGGTACTTGCGTTACTCAACAATCGCTATCACATTATTCGTGCGTTGGGAGGAGGTGGGTTTGGCGATACTTTTCTGGCGGAAGACACCCATTTGCCTTCCCGTCGCATCTGTGTCATCAAGCAACTCAAACCCGTGACGCACAAGCCTCAAGTCTATCAACTGATTCAAGAACGTTTTGGTAGAGAAGCAGCAATTTTAGAGGAACTGGGTGAGGGACACGAACAAATACCTAGACTATATGCTTATTTTGTAGAAAATGAGCATTTTTACTTGGTTCAGGAATGGGTTGAGGGTTTGACGTTAAGTCAAAAAGTTCAAGAGGAAGGGCTTTTTAGTGAGAGGTTAGTTGGAGAACTATTGGTAAATCTTCTACCAGTTTTGGATTATATCCATACAAAAGGTATTATTCATCGAGATATCAAGCCCGGTAATATTATTTGGCGAAAACAAGATGGGAAGCCTGTTTTAATTGATTTTGGTGTTGCTAAGGAAATAATGACGACTGTAGTGGACGAGCGCGGAGAAATAACTAGCTCCATTGTAGTTGGAACTCCAGGTTTTATGCCGCCAGAACAAGCCGCAGGTAAACCAGTTTATTCTAGCGATTTATATAGTTTGGGGTTGACGGGAATTTATTTACTCACTGGTAAGCGTCCCCAGGATTGGAAAACAAATCTTGAAACGGGTGAGATAAGTTGGCGTGCAGAAGTTAATATTAATAACAACTTAGCAAATGTTTTGGATCGGGCAATTCAATCTCATCCACGCGATCGCTATCCGAATGCCAAAACTATGTTAGCTGATTTATATCACCAAGACATGGGGACTAGGGACTGGAGATTGGGGTCTAGGGATAGAGAAAGACTGAACTACAATTTCCACTCTCCAATTACTCATCGCCAAGAGAACATCCTTACAGAAAAAACACTAAGAACAAAGATTCCTGAAAACGACCAGGAGTATCGCAACCGTCAAATATTACTCAACAAAGTAAAAAATTACTGGGTAAAAGGAGTTTTAGAAACTTCATTACACGGAGTTGCTCTCATTGAACTGGGATTGGAAAATCGCTTTGATGCTTTAGATCGTCCTTGGGGTATACTGTGGGAAACTCCCGCACAAGCTAGGCAATCCTTACCAGAGAACACCAGAATTATCGATTTATTTCAACAGATGGGGGCTGGGCGATCGCTATTAATTTTAGGCGAACCCGGTTCTGGAAAAACAACAACACTTTTAGAACTAGCTCGCGATTTACTACAAGAAGCCGAACTAGATATAAACCAACCCATTCCCGTAGTCTTTAACCTTTCAGCATGGGTAAATGAAAACATAACAATCGCCGATTGGTTGGTGCGAGAACTGAATACAAAGTATCAAGTCTCAAAAGAAATTGGCAAAACGTGGATTAAGAATCAACAATTACTGCTATTACTAGATGGGTTGGATGAAGTTTTAGCTGAACGTCGAGATGTCTGTGTAGAAGCGATTAATAAATTTTGCCGAGAATATGGAGAAACAGAGATTGTCGTTTGCAGTCGAATCAAAGATTATGAAGCATTATCCAATCGTTTCCGCTTTCAAGCGGCTGTTTTTATTCAACCACTCACTTTAGAACAAATTCACCAATATTTACAAAATGCAGGTTCCGAACTGAGTGCAGTACAAACCGCACTTCAAGGCGATACAACAATTCAAGAGTTAGCCAAATCGCCCCTGTTACTCAGTATTATGACTCTCGCATATCAAGGGATGTCAATGACGGATTTACCAGGAATGAGTTTGGAAGAACGCCGCCAACATTTATTTGATAAGTATATTCAAAGAATGATCGAGCGCCGAATGTCCAGAAGATTGTATTCTAACGAACAAGTTCTTTCCTGGTTGAGTTGGCTGGCGCAAAGATTAAAAACACAGTCACAAACAGTATTTTTAATCGAACGGATGCAGCCTAGCTGGTTTCAAAATCCTTGGCAAAAACGTCTTTATGTAATTAATATTTTATTTGTTTTTCTATTGCTAGGGTTACCAATAGGATTATTATTAATACCTATCAATCGAGTTTTCTTAGCACTGAGTTTCACAATAATATTTTTTGGGCTAATTTTTGGATTTGACCGCATTCATCCTGTAGAAACTTTAAAATGGTCTGGGAAAAATGCTAGCAATAGTCTAATCGTTGGGATGATTTGGGGACTCCTTTTTGGAGTGCTATTAAAGTTATCTGCTGCTACATTATACGGAGCGATAGATATACAAAATTTTGTAAATTATGTCGTTAATCTTCCAATTTCCGGATGGATACGTGGTATAGTTTTCGGTTTGTGTTTAGGATTTATTTATGTTCTCATTCGTGGGTTAACTGGTCCGAGTATCCAAACTCTGTCTTTTCCCAATCAAGGAATTAGGCAATCAGCAAAAAACGCAATTGTTTTTGGTTTAATAGGCTTTTTACTACTAGGCTTAGCCGCAATGATATTGCGCTGGCGAATTCTAGTTTGGGGAATTTTTGGTTTATTGTTTGGAGTTGCAGCTGGAGGTGGAGAAGCTTGTGTAAAACATTTAATTTTCCGAACGATTCTCTACTTTCATGGTTGTATTCCTTGGAATTATGCCCGGTTTCTCGATTATGCTACCGAACGTATATTTTTACAAAAAGTTGGCGGGGGTTATATATTCATCCATCGCTTGCTATTAGAACACTTTGCTGATAAGAAACTTTGATGAACAAGTGTACGTCCGCACTACTAAGTCTGGCAAACCAAAGGTCCTCGTAACGCATCGCATCGTTTATCTTGGTAGTAGAACTACCAAAGTGTACCTATATCATAAGGAGTAGACTCTGAAAAGTGTAGAACAAAAGAAAGGCGGCGTCGAACAACTTATAGGACCGATAGTCGCTCTTCTTGGCTTTATATGTTTGATACAGTGGTACGTGTTTGGCGATTTGCGATCGCGACCCGATCCGGTGTTTAGCCAAAGACAGCCACAACTCGTGATGAAAGGGGGCGATCCTTATATTCGCGCCCTCATGCGAACGATTTCAGCTAGTGAAGCGAGTGGTAATCGTCCCTACTCGCTGTTGTATGGAGGACAACAAGTTAATAATCTCAGTCGTCATCCTGAGATATGCGTCACTATTATGACTGGTCCAAACAAAGGCAACTGTTCTACAGCTGCTGGTAGATATCAAGTTATAAATACAACCTGGTATAAAATTGCATCTCGCTATCATCCAAGCCCCAATCAGTTTATGTTTTGGTCTTCTTATAGTTTTGAAGCAGAGTATCAAGATATTGTTGTTTATCGTTGGCTAAGCGATTCCCGCGTTTGGGGAACAGACATATCTCAACAACTCCGTCAAGGACAGGTAAAAAACGTTTTACGTCGGTTATCTCCTACTTGGACAAGCTTGGGTTATGGTATCGAAACGAACTCTGTTAGTCGGTCTTTGCCAGGTATTTATCAGAAAATGTTACAAGAAGAATTGACAGTTCAGTAATCAGTAATCACCTGACCAGTGACCAGTGACCAGTGACCAGTGACCAGTTAATTAGTTTGTTTGTCGGTTACTCGTTCCCAGGCTCAGCCTGGGAATGCATTCTAAGAGGCTCCGCCTCAAGAAAAAAATTTACTAACACTTTCAACAAAAGCCAAAGTATCTTCAAAATGAATATTATGTCCTACCTTACCAATAACTTCTAATTGACATAATTTACAAAGATCGGTAATTTTTGTATTAATATCTACAAATTTTCCATCGTATTCGCCAACTAGTAAAAGCAAAGAAACTGTATTATCTTTCAATTTTTCCCATAAAGAAGGTTGTTGTCCGGTTCCCATAAAACGTAATGACTTTGCCAATTCAATTGGATGATTTTGCAATCGACTTTCTATAAGATTGTCAAATTGAGGATGCTTTTTAATCGAGCCAAAAATCTCCTGCTCGTACCAGTTAGACAGGTAAAGCACAAAATCATTCCTTTCAACACTTCTTTCTAGTTTTCTAGCAATTTGTTCGTCACGTTTTATCCTCTCTTCTCGCTCGGCATTTGTTGCTAAACCGGGAGAAGCAGATTCTAAAACAACTTTTGAAAAACGATGTGGAAAATGAAGGGTGAGATACAAAGATAGTCTTCCACCCATTGAATAGCCCAATAAAAAGCATTGAGAAATTTTTAGTTCGTCTAGTAAATGGATTAAAGCTATGGCAGTGTTTGCCATTGTATAGCGATCGCTCTCCCCAATAACTTGTGTTTTTCCATGTCCGGGAAGGTCAACTGTGAGACAGTAAAAGTCGTTTGATAGTAATGCGATCGCATCGTCAAACTCATGGCTGTTACCCATGAATCCGTGTAGAAAAAGAATCAGTGGCTTGTTTGAAGAACCAGTGAAGCTGTGGTGAAATTGATAGTTTTGTGAATTCATGGGTAAGACAGGAACGGAACAGATCCAATTGTAGGATTGTGGGCGATTTCCTTTTCCTCCGAGTTCGAACCTCAAACCCGATAAACGATCGTCTTCAAGGCAAAAATCTATCTAACGCCGCCTTAAGTTGTTCGAGTTCATCTTCAATATTGCCCTCTTTTGCTGCTCTGGCAATACACTCTGTTAAATGCTCATCTAAAACAATTCTCGCTACCCGATCTAAAGCCCCTCTGACAGCAGCAATTTGCAACAACACATCAGGACATGGGCTACTTTGCTGCACCATTGTTTTAATCCCCCGAATGTGTCCTTCTATACGCGATAGCCGATTGACAATTCGCCGTAATGACTCTTCACTATGAACGTGTGCGTGAACCGAATGTTCGTGCTTGTGATGATGTTGCGTATTCTCGCGATCGCTATTGTCACGAAGTAAATCCTCTTCCTGTTGAGAAACTGGTAAGGATTGTTTAGGTAATCGATTCGATCCATTCATAGTTTTGCTTGAAAGAGTGCAGCCAGTCAATTAAATCCTAACCTAGTCAGGAAAAATGGGTATGAGGGGTATGAGGGGAAACTTGGAGTGGAAAACAACCGTCAATGGACAGTAATTGTCATCAAACTGTAAAAATAAGTTATAGAGACTATTTTCTCATCTAGTAACAATTTAAGCTAAAACTTTAGGTTGTGATTATGCGATTTTCCCAATTACCCCGATCGATACGTCAACTGACTACTCACGTGTTAGCAATTGTTTTGGGAGTTGTGTTAACTGTTAGCACTTTGCGCGTGTCACCCTCCCAAGCAGAACCAGCACCTATTTCTCCAACGGCTGATTCACAACAACTCATTGCACAACGCTCCTCACCAGCGACTACCGCTATTGGCAATAATAGCTTTGTGACAGCAGCAGTCAATCGTGTCGGCAATGCAGTTGTGAGAATTGATACCGAACGTACTGTTTCTCGTCGCGTTCCCGATCCTTTCTTTGACGATCCCTTTTTCCGCCGCTTTTTTGGGGATTCTTTTCCACGACAAATGCCACAAGAACAAATGCGCGGTTTGGGTTCGGGTTTTATCATTGATAGAAGTGGTTTGATTGTTACTAATGCCCATGTGGTAGATAAGGCTGATAAGGTAACAGTCCGCCTCAAAGACGATCGCACTTTTGAAGGTAAGGTACTAGGTGCTGATGAAGTTACCGATTTAGCAGTCGTGAAAATCAATACTGGTGCGGATTTACCAGTTGCACCTTTGGGTTCTTCATCAAACGTACAAGTGGGAGATTGGGCGATCGCATTAGGAAATCCCCTAGGATTAGATAACACCGTAACTTTAGGCATTATTAGTACTCTCAGACGTTCTAGCGCTCAAGTGGGTATTGGTAACAAGCGATTGGATTTTATTCAAACTGATGCAGCCATTAACCCTGGTAATTCTGGAGGTCCTTTACTCAATGGTCAAGGTGAAGTTATTGGTATCAACACAGCTATTCGTGGTGACGCCATGGGTATTGGATTTGCTATTCCTATAGATAAAGCCAAAGTCATCGCCGCTAAACTGCAACGAGGGGAAAAAGTCGATCACCCATTCATAGGCATACAAATGCTGGATTTAACCCCTGAAGTGGCAAGGAGAATCAACTCAGATCCTAATTCTCCGGTGCAAACTCCAGAAATTAATGGTATTTTTGTCGTCCGAGTTGTACCAAACTCTCCTGCTGCTGCTGCTGGCATTCGTCCGGGAGACGTAATTGTTGAAGTTGATAGACAGCGCGTGAATAAGGGAGAACAGTTGCTGGAGATCGTAGATAGTAGTCGAGTTGGTCAAACATTGCAGTTGAAAGTACAAAGAGGCAACCAAATACAACAAGTTTCGCTACGCACGGCTCAATTGCAAGATGCTTCGTAGAGGGACAAGGGATTAGGGACTGGGGACTGGGGACTGGGTATTCCTCTCGTTCCCCAGCTCCGCATCCTCTCGTTCCCAGGCTCTGCCTGGGAACGAGGTCAACCTGCGAGATTACCCCATCCCAGTTCTTTTCTAATTCCCAATCCCCATTCGCGAATCCCCAGTCCCCTTTGATGTTAAAAACTGACGCAAACTTAACAAATTCAAAGTATGCCCCAAAGACAGGGGTAAAATTGTGACTCCTTCTATGCGAGACTGCACCCAGCCTTCTCCCCAGTACCATTCGTGAAACCCGTCTATTCCTTGACTCAGAAGTAAGCGCAGGCAGTCGGAACCCATGACATCCACATAATGGTGAATCGCAATCGGTCCGCTACGAGTCACAAACTCAAATCCAGGTTTAAGCTCTTCGAGCATTCCAGAGGAAAAATGACCAAGAGGTAGCCATTTTTCTAGTTCCACTGGACGTAGTATACTATTGCGAATTGCGATCGCTGATGCTTCTATTTCTATCCGTAGTTGGCTTTTCTGAAAATTACCTAACATTTTTTAATAAATTCGTAATTTACAATTTGCTATGGCAATCCTAAATCATTTCTTGAGAATTTGAAATTATTGCTATATTTGCTCATTCCCAATCCCCAGTCCCTAGTCCCCAGTCCCTAATCCCTAGTCCTATCGCTCGTGTTTAAGTTAAGTTTTGTTATACTAAAGTTAACGATAGTATCCGTACATCATTGATGAGCGGGTAGTCAAACATTATTGGTAAAGTTTTCATGGCCGATCAATTAATTCGCGCTACAGCAGCTGATGGTGGCATTCGTGCAGTAGGCGCTATTACCACACGTTTGACAGAAGAAGCAAGAGCGAAGCACAAACTTTCCTATGTGGCAACAGCAGCTCTGGGTCGGACTATGGCAGCTGGTCTTTTAATGGCTTCTAGTATGAAGCGTGCTGGCTCAAGAGTCAATGTCCGCGTGAAAGGTGATGGACCTTTGGGTGGCATACTTATAGATGCAGGGTTAGATGGAACGGTACGCGGTTATGTAGACAACCCGGATGTGGAACTGCCACCAAATAGCAAAGGTAAGTTGGATGTTGGTGGTGCAGTAGGTAAGGGCTTTCTTTATGTCGTGCGCGATGTTGGGTATGGATATCCTTACTCAAGTACCGTGGAACTGGTTTCTGGTGAAATTGGCGACGATGTAGCTCATTATTTGATGACTTCCGAGCAAACACCTTCTGCAGTTGTGCTGGGTGTTTTTGTAGAACCGAGTGGAGTCACTGCAGCCGGGGGTATACTGGTACAAGTGTTGCCTAAAGCAGCTAGAGATGAAGCCCTAGTTGAAAAGTTAGAGTCACGAGTCGCTGCTTTAAGAGGGTTTACACCTTTGCTGCAAGCAGGAAAATCTTTGACAGAAATTTTTCAAGATTTATTGGGCGATATGGGATTGGTTATATTCCCTGAAAGACAAATGCTGCGGTTCCACTGTGGATGCTCTTTTGACCGAGTGTTAGGAGCGCTAAAAATGTTGGGACAAGCAGAATTGGAAGATATGATGGTAAAAGATAATGGTGCAGAAGCTACTTGTCATTTTTGTGGGACGGTGTACAACGCAAGTCGAGATGATTTAGCTCAACTGATTGTAGACCTTCAAGCAGAGGCAGCTGAAGGATAAAGTATAAAAAAGTACTTTTAAATTAGGAAAAGTCATGGTATATGTGGATAGCAAGGATATAGTATAACTTTCTGATAGCGAGAAAGTTACTATGGCAACAGCAAAACTTTGGAGCTATAACAGTCGCTATTCATTTATTTTGGTGTGAGCAATGACAGCAGAGCGGGATATGCCAGAAAGTTGGTTGCCGGGTAGAGCAAGAGAGCCAGATAATATGACAGGATTATCGCAAAAGAAACAGTATGACAGCCACGATCCGTCTGGTGTACCAGCTACTGGTTCAAACTCCAAATCTGTGAAACGCCCAAAAGATAGCGAGCCATCAGAAAATCCGCCTTCAGATAGTCAGCCCAACAAACCCGTTCTATCTAGAAGTTATGGTAAGTTGCCAAAATGGACAAAAAGTTGGGTGCTGTGGACATTATTATTAGCAATGGTTCCAGGAGCCATAGCTTTCATGGCAACAGCAATGCTATTAAAGTTGCCTACAGCACCTAACTGTCCATCGATTTTTTGGCCGCTAGCAAGTGCGTCGGTGCGGCTACATTGCGCTCAATTGGCAGCTTCTAAACAGACGGTAAAAGACCTTCTGCAAGCGATTGACCTGGTGAAGCAATTGCCGCCGTCTCATCCATTGCGGTCGGAAATCGATCGCTACATGGAAGAATGGTCAAAGGATATTTTGGATCTAGCCGACCAGAGTTTTCAGTTAGGCAGGTTAGAAGAAGCGATCGCAACGGCTCGGAAAGTGCCAAACGATGTCTCAGCCTTTAAATTGGTAAAGGAACAAATTACCAAATGGCAGACAATTTGGTCAAAGGCAGAAGAAGTCTATAAAGAATCAGAAGGTGAATTGCGCGAACAGCATTGGCATCAAGCATTTATGCTGGCTTCTAAGTTGTTGAGAGTCGATAATAAGTATTGGTCAACAACTAAGTACGATGAACTCAATCGACTCATTGTCAGTGCGCGAGAAGATGGGGATAAGTTAGCAAAAGCCCAAGGTTTAGCAGAGACAGGCTCGGTAGAAAACATCCTCAAAGCGATTAAGCTGACACAATCCATTGAGAAAGACAGTTACGTTTACCAAAAAGCTCAAACAACACTGACAGAATTTGGACGCAAAATATTAGCGATCGCACAAACCAAATTAGATCGGCGCGATGCAGATGGAGCAATTGAACTCGTACAGAAAGTTCCTGTAGTGACAGGGCTAAAATTAGAAGTCGAGGACTTTATTGCGATCGCAGAAGCCCAAAAAAATGCTTGGACGGGTACTGTGTCAGGTTTGGAAGCAGCAATTTCCCAAGCCCAGCAAATAGACATTTCCCGACCGGTGTATGAAAAAGCACAAAAATTTATTGCTCTATGGCAGCTAGAGATTGAAGATGTTAGCAAGTTAGAAAAAGCAAGAACCCTAGCAACTCAAGGAACAGTCAGCGATTTATCAGCAGCCATTGCTGAAGCACAGCTGATTCCTGCAAACAATCCCCGCGCCCAGGAAGCAAGACAAGAGATTGGTCGTTGGGTATCTCAAGTACAAATCATAGAAGACAGACCGTACTTGGATCGTGCCGATCAAATTGCCATGTTTGATGATGTGAATTCATTACAGGCTGCGATCGCCGAAGCAAGTCAAGTTCAGAAAGGACGTGCGCTTTACCGAGAAGCAAGGAAAAAAATTGCCACTTGGACGGAGAAAATTCAACGGACTGAAGATCAGCCCTACTTAGACAGAGCAAGAGCACTTGCTAGTAGCGGCGATTTACCCTCAGCCATTGAAACAGCAAGACAAATTAGTCCAGGGCGAGCGCTTTCAGGAGAAGCACAAGCATCCATAGATGAATGGCGAGGTCAACTCCGAGCAAGAGAAAATTGGAAGAGAGCGAGAGAAACAGCACTTACTGGAACTCCAGAAGCACTAGCAGAAGCGATTCGCATTGCAAATCGAGTGCCAGAGGGAAGCTCGTTATGGAGCGATGTTAGTGTAGCTGTTGACCAATGGAGCCAGCAATTGTTAGATATAGCCCGCGCTCAAGGAGAATCTGACATGGCTAGAGCCATTGAGACAGCTCGACTAATTCCACGAGGAACTTCTGCATACAGTGCAGCAAGAGACCAAATTAGAGCTTGGGAAGAATTTCTCAATCCACCTGCACCACAAACTGAACCACAGGTATCACCGGAAGCCACTCCTACTGAGGAACCCACTACTGAGCAATCTACTACTACCGAAGGGCAGTAGTGTCAAGATTTTTCTTGTGGAAAGTATCAATCAAGGCAGAGCGGTACAAGAGATAAACTTTGAGCCTAAAATTGCCAATTTTTGCAAGTAGGGTGGGCATTGCCCACCTACATCAAACAATTGTTGTCTACTCCAAGCCTGAATAAATTAAAATATATTAGGTTATAAGTGTTAAACACGTATAAATGATCGCCTATTCACGCACAGCGGGTTACTACCGTTGATCTACAATACAGTAACCGCCTGATACGTTCTTCTACTCGTGACCGATTCTCTTTTTCCTGAGAACTTAAGCAACTATGATGCTTTTCTAAGCACCCTTAAACAGCGCATTCGCACCGCGCAGGTGCGGGCGGCACTTGCTGTGAACCAGGAATTAGTACTGCTTTACTGGCAGATCGGCAGGGAGATTTTACAACGCCAGCAGGAGGAAGGCTGGGGCACTAAAGTCATTGAGCGTATAGCCAAGGATTTAAAACGGGAGTTTCCAGACATAAAGGGGTTCTCCCGTACAAACCTGCTCTATATGCGGGCTTTTGCGGAAGCTTACCCTGACGAGCAATTTGTCCAGCAGGCTGCTGGACAAATTCCCTGGTTTCATAACTGCGTGTTGCTGGATCGCGTAAAAGCGCCGGAGCAGCGGGTTTGGTACATCCAGCAGACCATCCAAAACGGCTGGAGCCGCGCCATCCTGGAGATGCAGATTGAGAGCCGTCTGTATGAACGCCAGGGAAGCGCGGTCACCAACTTTAGCCAGACCTTGCCCAGGCCCCAGTCCGATTTGGCGCAGCAGCTTATTAAAGACCCGTATCATTTTGATTTCCTGACGTTGGGCAAAGAGGCGCAGGAAAGGGATTTGGAGCGTGCGCTCGTGGAGCGCATTCGTGATTTTCTTCTGGAACTGGGGGCAGGTTTCTCGTTTGTGGGAAGCCAGTATCCTATTGAAGTGAGCGGACAGGAATATCGGCTTGACCTGCTGTTTTATCACCTCAAGCTGCGCTGCTTTGTCATCATTGACCTTAAAATGGTGGAATTTCAGCCGGAATTTTCGGGGAAAATGAACTTTTATGTGTCAGCAGTGAATTCTATTCTGCGACACCCTGACGATCGGCCCACCATCGGCATTATTCTTTGCAAGTCTAAAAACAAGACGATTGCCGAACTTGCATTGCAAGGGATGACACAGCCTATCGGTGTTTCCACTCATAAGATAGGACAAGACGTTCCCGAACAGCTTAAAAATATCCTGCCTACGGTGGAACAACTGGAGATGGAGCTAGATACGGCTGCCGCCGAACTTGAAAAGCAGAAGCAGGGGAGAATGGAGACGTAAGGTGACAACTTTGCCAATCACCTAATTATTTAGCAGCCAAAAGCCACTCAATCCAACCCTAAATGTAGTTCGAGAGCAGCATCTACTAGTTGCATCAACTCTTCACTTAAACTATTCACCACATCACCCACAATCCTTTGCTTAGAAATTGTTCGCACTTGCTGAGCTTGTACTTTGGATGGTTTAGGTAAACGGCTGTCTTCTGGACTAAGTAAAACCTCAAAGGGGTAAATACGGCTGACATTGGATGTAAGTGGTAGTATTGTTATCGTGCTAGCTGCACGATTATTGGCATTATTGCTGACTATCAGTACTGGGCGGAGTTTATCCATTTCTGAACCTACAGCCGGACTGAGGTTTGCGTAATAAATATCACCACGTTTCATCTGTTAGTCCATCGGCGATTGTTACATCCCAATCATTGTCAACTTCAGTAGATGCTTCTCGATAAGCTTCTTCTAGTTCTTGTTGTCGTAACAACTGTAATGCCATTTCAATAACTTGAGAGCGGGATTTACAGGAATGAGCTACTTTGTAACCTTCAATAAATTGCACTAGGGATGCTGGTAAAGAAACTGATAGTTTTTCAACTTGCATGTTCTGACCAAATGGTAGCAAGAATATTCTTACTATATGGTAGTCCACTTTAGTAGTAAACTGCCTTCATGTACTAGCTATATTCACTCTGCAAGAATTTGCCGTACCACAGTTAGCGCCGAGTAACTCACCCCAGCAGTCCCTTCCCCTGGATGGGTAGAGTCGCCTACAAGCCATAAATGCTCAATAGGTGTGCGATTGGCAAAACCAAAAGGACCGAAAGTAGGTATTCTTTGACCGATACCACCGACAATACCTCGATCTCTTGCCGTGTAATGGGCAAAAGTACGGGGAGTTGCTGCTTCTACATGAAGGATCGTTTCTGGTTTTAAGTAGAAGAATTTGGCAAGACGAGCGATCGCATCTCGTGTATAGTGTTGTTTTAAACCTTCATAATCTTCAGTACGCCACCATGGCTCTGGATCGACAAAAGAAGAAGCAATAATTGTCGCTTCTCCTTTTTTGGCGCGACCATCTCCGGGACGACTGACAGATACAAACAGGGAATTGTTGTCACCAATAGGTCCATTCGGATCGTATAAAAATTGAAGATGAGGAGGACACCCCAAGGGAATAGCACTTTCATCAACACCTAAATACACCACAAATGCACCAGATGAAGGGGGTAATTTTTCCACTCGTTGCTTGTACCCTTTGGGCGCTTTTTCTCCTAACAACTGTACTAAGTTTTGCACTGTCACGTTAGCCACAACACGATCGACTGGTTGTGTCCATACCTCTCCAGTTTTTTGATTGCGAATAACCACATCAGTTGCTTTGCCGTTCTCGACTTTGATATGCTCGACAGTGTGACGCATGAGCAATTTGCCGCCATCTCTTTCCAAAGCTTCTACCAAGCGATCGCTCAAAACTTGCATACTGCCATGAAGATGGTACAGCCCTTGTGGTTCTTGCGATACACTCAACGCCGTTGCGGCATAAAGTAAAGCTGTCTGTTGAGCATCAACTTGAGAGTACAACTTGAGTTGCAAATCCAAAAAAGTTCTCAAGCGGTAGTCATGTCCCAGCCCATAGGCAAACAAAGCATCCCCTACAGTAAATAAGGTGTAAGGAACAGTTATCAGCGTATCGGGACGAACTGCTTTGGTTAACTCCCACAAATCCCACAAACTTCGAGGCGGTAATACTGGATCTCGTCCTTGAAATTTCCAGCTCGCTTTAAACAAAGTAGCCATCAACTGCCAAAACGGTTCGCTACCAGGAAATTGCCGAAGTCGTTCTTCTTTCCATTTCAACGGATCGCGCCAAACATTAATAGGCGTTGTCTCTCCAGGTAAATAAACCGCACACGCCGGATCGCATGGTGTTGCTTCTGGTAAATCGATCTCTAACTCCGAAAAAATGCGGTGGTGAATTCCTCCAGGTTCCAACCCAGCAACCTGAGTTGCTCCTACATCAAAGGTAAATCCTTTGCGTTTAAAGGTGGAAGCACAACCTCCAGGAACGAGGGCTTGGTCTAGAATCAAAACACTGTACCCTTTGCGGGCTAACAATGCACCAGCAGTTAGCCCGCCTATTCCGGCACCGATAACTACCACACGAGATTTACTATTGACAATACTATGACCGGGCATTGATGTCTGCTATATATTTCTTAATACTTCTATCATAATCTTAAAACACGCTTCAAAAATAGTGGATTTGATGAGTAGTTAAGATAGAAGGGCAATGGGAAATGGGCAATAAATTATTTCTTAACTATGCCCCATGCCCTATGCCCTATGCCCCATTATTCAGTCAGTAAAAATGACATCAACCCTGTTAAAGTTTCCTCGCCTTAACGCTCCTACATTGCACCGATTGCCTAACGGTTTAACAATAATTGCTGAGCAAGTGCCAATTGAAGCTGTAAACTTAAGCTTGTGGCTCGATGTTGGTTCAGCCATAGAAACTGACGAAATCAACGGTGTAGCTCACTTTCTAGAGCATATGGTGTTTAAAGGAACCGAGCAACTAGCGAGTGGCGAGTTTGAACGTCGAATTGAAGAACGAGGCGCTGTAACAAACGCTGCGACTAGCCAAGATTACACTCACTACTACATAACAACGGCTCCGAAAGATTTTGCAGAACTTGTACCACTGCAAATGGACGTGGTATTTAATGCCAGCATACCCGATGATGCCTTTGAACGAGAACGATTGGTCGTTTTGGAAGAAATTCGGCGCTCGGAAGATAATCCTCGCCGTCGCACTTTTCAACGCTCAATGGAGACAGCTTTTGATAAACTGCCCTATCGGCGTTCTGTCTTGGGACCAGAATCAGTCATCTCGCAACTTCAGCCCCAGCAAATGAGAGAATTTCATAGAACTTGGTATCAACCGAAATCTATTGCTGCTGTGGCTGTTGGAAATTTGCCTGTAGATGAGTTAATCGCAATTGTTGCTGAAGGATACGCCTCCGGTACGGGCGCAATGCCTTGCGCCCCTACACCCTACTCCGGTACGGGCGCAATGCCTTGCGCCCCTACTCCTTACCCCCAACTTAACCCAGAACCTCCATTTACAGATATTGTTCGTAAAGAATTTATTGATGAAAGTCTTCAACAAGCAAGATTGGCGATTGTTTGGCGAGTACCAGGGTTAACTCAACTGGAGTGTACGTATGCGTTAGACGTTTTAGCGGGAATTCTCGGACATGGTTTGACATCAAGACTCGTACAAGATTTACGAGAAGAACGAGGACTGGTTTCTCATATTTCTGTCAGCAATATCACCCAACAGTTACAAGGAACTTTTTATATTTTGGCTTATTGTCCGGTAGAAAATTTACCAGACGTAGAAGCCCGAATTATTCAACACATTCGCAATCTACAGTTAGAGATGGTAAAACAAGCGGAAATCGATCGCATTCGGACAAAAGTGGCTAACAGGTTTATTTTTGGTAATGAAACTCCAAGCGATCGCGCTACATTATACGGCTATTATCAATCCATGGTAGGCGACTTGGAACCTGCATTTAATTACCCCAGTATCATTCAAAGCTTAGATGCAACTGACTTGATGCAAGCTTCCCAAGATTACCTTTCTCCAGACGCTTATGGTGTTGTCGTGCTTAAACCGTTGTAAATTGGGAATAGGGAGTAGGGAGTAGGGAGTAGGGATAAGAGCAAACTCTTCCCTAACCCCTAACCCCTAACCCCTAACCCCATTCTTATGTGGACTGAAATAGACGCTTACATCTCTCAGACAACAGGCGAACAATTCAAATCTTTACAGCAACGCTCAGTCAGTGGCGGATGCATCAACCAAGGTTATACAGTCTCCAATAAGCAGCACACCTACTTTGTTAAGCTCAATCAGGCGTCAAAATTGGAGATGTTTCAGGCGGAATCCTTGGGTTTACAGCAAATGTATCAAACAGCAACAATCCGCGTTCCCAAACCAATATGCTCTGGTGTTACTGGAAATTACAGCTTTTTGGTGTTGGAATGGTTGGAAATTAGTTCGGGAAACACCAACTCTTGGGAAGAGATGGGACGGAAACTAGCAGCAATGCATAAATTCACGAGTAACCAAGGTTTTGGTTGGGATACGAACAATACTATTGGTTCTACGCCTCAAATTAATACTTGGACAGCAGATTGGTTAGAATTTTATACTAAGCATAGATTGGGTTATCAATTCCAATTAGCTCGACGGCGAAACGGGCATTTTCCTCAAGAAAAAGAATTACTTGAAGCGATACCTGAGTTATTGGCAAATCGCAAACCGCAACCTTCACTGGTACATGGCGATTTATGGGGAGGAAACGCTGGGAGTACTGTATCGGGAGAACCAGTCATTTTCGATCCTGCTACCTATTATGGCGATCGCGAAGTTGATATTGCCATGACTGAACTTTTTGGCGGTTTCCCTGCTGCTTTCTATCAAGGATATAACGAAGTGTGGTCTCTAGATGAAGGATACGAGCAAAGAAAAGTTTTATATAACTTGTATCACATCCTCAATCATTTTAATTTATTTGGTGGCAGTTACTCGTCCCAAGCCAACCGGATGATAGCTCAAATTTTGAAATAGGATTTTTGCAGAAGTAAGCTGTTGTGCTTTGAAGAGCGTCCGCTAGGACGGGCGAGGACGCTCGTACCACTATACCTAAACACTCTTAGTTTCTGAAGTAAGTAAACCAGACATATTTAAGATGCGCTCGCTCCAAGACGCTGACGTAGCACTAACAAAAGCGATTTCAGCAGGCTGAGAGATAATTACTGACCAATATTTTTGCCAAGAAAGTAATAATTGACGTAACTGAATAAATTCTGGTGTATGAAATTCTTCATGTTCTATCAATAGTGCCAAATAAAATAAACTCTCACTTAGGATGACTGGAACACCTTGGCGAGCTGACTCAATATCAAAACACCAGGCTTTGATACGTGATAGACAAGATGCAAGTTCTCCTAACTGCATTGAGCGAGGTTGCTTCAAAAATCCGGCTTCGATAGAACTCCAATTAGGCATTATAGTCCTCCCAATAATCGTAGGGTAATTTGAGCAACTTTTTCTCTTATGTCCGGAGATTGTATCTCCATATTGCGGTTATTCTGACTTGGACGGATATTTATTATAGACTCAAAAAAGATTTTTTGCGTATATGGATTCCAATCTGCTCCCCAAATATCACGTTGTTTGCTCCCGTCTTTGAGTAATTCTTGTTCGCACTCGTAATGTTTTTGGCTTCCACCTGCTAATATTTCACGCTCTATATCAACGGCGATTTTGATAAAAACTCCCCACTCTTTTAATATTTCTTCCAATTCTTCGGGAGTAGCACGTTCGCGGATAATTAAAATCAAAGTACTGCCTCAAACCACAATCAAGAACTTAAACATATTACTTTACACTAATGAACCTCACGCAAGTGAGTTTGGTTTGTACGTAGTAGATTTCAAACCCAGTATGCATAACGATCGCTTACACGTAATGAACTATAAAAGTAGTACCTAAACACTTTCTGTTTCTGAGGTGAGCAAACCAGACATATTTAAGATACGTTCGTGTAGCGGTTGCTATGCAGCATCGCTCCAAGAAGCTGAGGTGGCGTTAACAAAAGCGATTTCCGCAGGCTGAGAGATATAGCGGTTTTCAGTTGGCTGCAATACATGAATAATAGTCTTGTGGAACCCAGAGCAGCGCCGTGCCGGGGTTTCCCCCCAACCCCAGAGGGGACCCCAAAGCCCCCCGTTGAGGAGCCACTGCGTTGCGGGGGTTCCCCCCGTTGTAGCAAGTGGCGTGCGACTGCGGAGCGTCCCGCCCGTTTTAGGCGGGCATCTTGCCCGCCCCACAAGAACTGTATTGGATTCAAGTGAAAAGCGCTATAATTACTGACCAATGTTTTTGCCAAGAAAGTGATAATTGACTGACGTAACTAAGTAAATTCTGGGCTTGACTCAGGAGAAACGCAGAACTGTTAGCTACCTCGAACTTTACACTTTTCTTACAAAATGCCCAAATATTTGTGAGAAGAATTTAAAAACAAAAGTAACAACTTCAGCGTTTCTACTGAATTTTTTATCAGTTCCGAAGACTTGTCAGTAAAATTTCGCTGTTTTTATCTATTGAGACATTTAATAATAGAAATAAAAATTGAATCGGCTCGAAGTTTTCGCTCTTACCGATTCACCGTCTCCACGCAGAAATACTCATTATCTTGATTCAACTGTTAGACAGTGTGAAACTAGGAAACCGGATGAAAACCAAAGGCATCCGGTATAGAGTTGTGTGCTTTAAAAAGTCAGAAATATCGAGGTATTCATTTGGAGGAACTTTATGAATTTACAATTAACCGTTCAAGAAGCAGCAATTGTCACCGCTACCAAAAATAATTCTCACTCATTCGTGAATCCAGAATTCCTCAAGTGCAGTGGTATCGTCCCCAAAAATTGGAATTTGGCACAACAGCCCAGTTATGGGCAAACGGCGAGTCAGGTGACCTTCACTGATGAAAATCAAAAAACTATTAGCATTATTGCTGAACAAAATAGAATAATTTTCCTGCAACAAATTGGTAGTTCTACTTTAGAGTCATTGCCGATCGCCGGAATGGCTCATAAATACGTACAAACCCTACCCAACGTAGAATACGAAGCTGTAGGTATCAATCCCAGAGGCTACGTTTCTTTTGCAGGTTCTCCAGATGCTGCTCGCCTCTACATAGCAGAAACTCTATTGTCTCCCGGTGCTTGGCAAGAGTCGGGAGATTCCCCCATGCTCGCTTCACTCAACTTAGTGTACAAGTTCCAACGCGCTCCTTTCTACCTGGGCATTACTGAAGCCGCGTTGCGTAATGAAGACGAAACAAGCACCCCAATTGTGATGTTTTCTGGCAGTTTTAGCTACGAACTGAGTGGTGACTCTGGAGCCGAAAAAATCAACAGTCTGCATAACTGCATTGATAATTGGCAAGTAGATTTGGAGACTTACTCTGACATAATTAACCAAAAATTTCTGATAAAGAGAACTGAAAACGTTTCTGTTATTCCCAACGTGCTTGCTATGAGTCATAGTATTTGATTTGGACACCGAGCCAACTAGCTCTGAGTTTTTGCTCGTGTCCGAAAGCGAGAAACACATAGCTAGGCTAAATACTACTTTTAAATAAGAAGAGCGTGAGCTATATATTTGAGGGATATTAACTACAAATTCAGCCATGCTATCAGCCCAATTCTTCATTATTTTCATCCCAAAGATAATGAAAATTTGTGCTTATTTGAAGTGAGTTTTACCTTCCAATAATAAGAATAAATATCCTGTTATAAACAGATAATATTTGTGATTTCGGCTGTTATGAAAAAATCGTAATTTTCAGAACTCACTTCTCATAATTATAGGAACCGCACGTCTAAGTGTTCTTGGAATTGTGCTCCAAGTCTTTAATTATTTTATCATCCTTATTTTTAAGTGAGTACGCCAACTCACTTCACTCAGAAAGATAGCGCTCCCAAAATTCAACGTATTAAAATTTCTTAGATTTACTACCTCGTATAAATGATAAACAACCCATTTGATGCTAATTTCTATCGTGCTGCCAATACCGACCTCGCGGCGGCTGGATTTACAACAGACGACCAACTTTTTTCACATTTCCAAGCTTATGGCTTGGATGAAGGCAGAGCTTTCTCACCACTAGCCGACCTTAGCTTCTATCGTTCTGCCAATAGCGATCTAGCGAGTTTTAATAACCGGGCTTTATTTAACCATCTGCAAAATTACGGTGTAGCAGAAGGACGAAGCTTTTCCCCATTTGTGGATCTTTCTTTTTACCGGGGTGTTCATGACGATTTAACTGGGTTAAGCAACGAACAACTCTTTGACCATTTGAAGTCCTTTGGTGTAGCCCAAGGAAGAAGATTTTCGCCGTTGGTTGACCTCAATTTTTATCGAGCTTCCAATGGTGACTTGACAAACTATAACAATAAGCAACTCTTTGACCATTTGAATTACGTTGGTGTAGCCGAAGGAAAAAGATTTTCACAATTTTTTGAGACAGACTTTTATTTGACTAAGAATTCTGACCTCCGCACAGCCTTCAGTAGCACTCCCAAAAACGATCGCCTTGAAGCTCTAGAGCATCTTGTCAAACACGGTTTAAATGAAAGCCGCCAATTTTCTCAGTTCTTCGATATCAATTACTACCGCGCTCAGAATTCCGACTTAGCAACTACGGGGATCTTGAGTGGCTATCAGTTGTTGAAACACTTTGAACAGTCGGGTTTGAGAGATGGACGCCCTTTTTCTGCTGCCTTTGATGTTTATGACTACCAAAATGCCAATTCTGACTTAGCGTCTGCACGTCTCAATAATCAGCAATTGTACGAGCATTTCCAACTTAATGGTCTTCGCGAAGGACGAATTTCATCAAAACTGTTCAACGTGACGTACTACCTGGCGAAGAATGCTGACTTGAAGGCAGCTTTTAACAATAATTATGCCTCTGCATACAACCACTTTGTGCTTTACGGACAGCAGGAGGGACGCTTTGGAATACCAAAGACTGTAAGTACAATTGCAGTTTCTTTGGGAGGCACATCTGTTAATGGAGTTGGCAAAGTTTCTAGCGTTTGGGGAGCAACTTCTATTGACTTTAATTCAGGGTTTCCCTCTAACTTTGTTACCTACACGAACATCAACTCTTCGGCGGCGATTGTCTCAGGAGCGAGTCCAGGACTGTACCAATCTCCAGTCGATGACACCACCAAATTTTTGACAGTTGCTCCTTTCAACGATAGCAGAGGTACAAGTCCAGTCGCGCTGAACTTTGCTATTCCAATCAATTACTTTGGTCTGTATTGGGGAACAATAGATAGTTATAACTCAGTTGATTTCTATAGTAACGGCAGTTTAATCCAGAGTTTTAGAGGTAATGACATTATCGCTCTTGCAAATGGTTCTCCTTATTTGACTGAGTACGTTAACTTCTTCGCTTCTGATGGGGTATCCTTTGACAAAATTGTATTTAGGTCAGATGCAGCAGCGTTTGAAAGTGACAATCACGCCTACAAAATTGCTGTGACTTTGGACGGCGACACATTTGCTGAAAACAGTACAAAGGGAACGGTTGTAGGGCAGTTGAGAACTTCTAACCCAGCGTTGAAAGATCGCTATAGTTACAGTTTGGTGGACAATGCTGGTGGGCGGTTCCAACTTGTCTCTAATCAGTTGCAAGTAGCTAACGGTGCTGTAGTTGATTTTGAAAGCAGCAGCAGTCATAGTATCAAGGTGCGAACCACCGATAAGAGCAACCCTAGCTTGTTCTTCGATCGAACCTTTTCTATTCGCGTTACAAATGTTAATGAGGCTCCCAGCTTTGTCAGTAATCCTATCCTGAATGCTGAGGTGAATAGTCCTTATATCTACAATATTGTCACCACTGACCCAGACGCCGGAGATAAGCGCACTATTACCGCTAACAACTTACCCAGTTGGTTAACTCTAAAAGACAATGGTAATGGCACTGCTACCTTGAGCGGCACTCTCAACCAATTTCCGGATGGTAAGAACAACATTACTCTAACAGTTAAAGATGCTGGTGGATTAACAGCAACTCAGACGTTTGAGTTGTTCCCCCAAGCTTCCCTAAATGAAGTTACTTTGTTTACAGCAAAGCGCAACAATTCCTTCACAATTCCTTCTACTCCTTCCCTCATCAGCTTTAAGATTGCTCCGAGTTTTGACACCAAGGATTTAGATTCAATTAATGATGCTTTTGAGGTGGCGTTAGTCGATGAGGCGGGTAACTCTCTAGTACATACTGTTTCTAGTGGGAGAGATGCTTTCTTTAACTGGACTGAAGGTGAAGCCGTTGCCCTAGGTGCAGGTACGAGTTACAATACTACAACTCGTACTGTTAGTTTGAATCTCACTGGTACCAAACCCTTAACCAAAGCTAACCTGATATTTCGCTTAGTCAATAATGATGACGATACGACTACTAGCGCTACTATTACAGACTTTGCGATTAACCCAGCGCCAGTTGGTACACTACCAGCTACTCAGAAAGATTTTGGTACCCAGACATTGCCCAGCACTTCAACAACGCCTAACTTCAACTTGTTGGCAGATGTCTCCAATAGCTTCCTAGCTGAATACCATCGCACGAGCTTTAACGCTGACACTAAGCTATTGCATACAGACATTGCTCTTCGCAACACTGGCAAATACAGCGTTGATGGTCCGTTGCTTGTTGGCGTTACCCACATGAGTGACCCCACTATAACGCTACACAAACCCGATGGAATTACTCCAGAGGGAATTCCTTACTATGATTTCAGCCAACTGGTCAGTGATGGTAAAGTAGAACCCCTAGAACTGACTAACCAACGTTCTTTAAAATTCTACAACCCTCAAGGCAAACAATTTACTTATGATTTGGTAGTACTGGCGCAGTTAAATCAAAAACCCTCAATTCAGAGTCAACCAGTAACAGAAATCATTGGGGGTCAGCAATACCGCTATGATGTAGATGCTACTGACCCCAATAGCGACGTTTTGACCTACAAACTGCTGTCATCTCCTGTTGACACCACAATTGACTCAAAAACCGGGCTGATTACCTGGAACACCCTCACTACCAACAAAGGTAACCATACGATACTGGTAGAAGCTAACGACAGTCGTGGTGGAGTAACAACGCAACAGTTCGCGCTCTCGGTCATCGATGCACCTCCCAACCGACCCCCTGTTTTTACGAGCACTCCCATAGTTGATGCAGCAATTAATACAAACTATACTTATCAGGCGCTCGCCAAAGACGCCGATAATGACACATTGACCTTTTCACTGGTCAACAAGCCAGAGGGGATGACAGTCAACCCCAGCACGGGAGTCGTGAGTTGGACTCCCAATGGCAATCAATTGAACACTTATGACGTGACCTTAGCTGTAACGGATGGCAAGGGAGGAACGGCACAGCAAGTCTTTAAAGTCAAGACACTTGCAGAACCTGGAAACCATGCACCAATTATCATCAGCGATCCGATTACTATTGCTTATACGTCTTTAGGCTATACCTATGATGTCAAAGCACTTGACTCGGATAACGACTCGCTGCAATATTCATTGGTGAACCCTCTCCAAGGAATGACAATTGATGCTAACACTGGCTTGATTAGCTGGGACAAACCTGTGGCTGGTGAAAAAGATGTGACAGTGCAAGTACGAGATCCTCGCGGTGGAGTGGATACCCAGAGTTTCAAGCTAAATGTCAGTTCAGTTGTTGTAGGAGAAATTACGGGACAGGTATATGTTAGCAACGGTAAACTAAAAGACAAACTGGTTTATTTTGAAGACTTTGAGAACCAAAGTGAATCCTTAGCAGAATGGTCAAGTGTAAAACGAGATATTTATGGAGAGCGACATTTTTTAGGAAAATTTGGTGGAACTCTCTATGAAAATGACGAATTCCGACTACTTAGACAAACCAAACTGACACTTGACAATTTGCCAGAACACGATTTTGTCACAGTGTCTTTTAAGCTGTTTATCCTTGATACATGGGATGGTAACAGTAATTACTGGGGACCAGACAAGTGGAAACTACAAGTTGTAGGCGGTTCAACGCTGTTGTATACGACTTTCCAATCCCAAGCGTATAATCAAAGCACACTACCAGGAGGACAGTCATATCCTCACAACTTTGATGACGCTAACCCTACACTACACGCTTTTCCGGCAGGGACAGGGGTTGATGATTACACTTTAACTGGAAGTGAGGGATATATTGGAGTTTATGAATTATCTTTCAAATTCGACCACACGAGCAGTTCTGTTGCTCTGGATTTTCTTGGTGGAACTACTGAAGACATCAACAATGAAAGCTGGGGATTAGATGATGTAGAAGTTCGTGTAGGCAGCAATGTGACTCCGATTGCAGGTGCAACTATCTACGCTGATATCAACAACAATGGTCAAAAAGACCCAGAGGAACAATATACCACCACAGATACTCAAGGTCAGTATTCTCTGGTACTTAAACCGGGTACTTACACAATTGCTCAGTCAGCAAAACTTGGTTGGACACAAACTACTCCAACAACTGGTACTTATAAGATCGCAGTTGCTAGCAGCCAAACTACTAAAAATGTAGACTTTACCAATATTATTGCAGGCGTCGGTAATGCTGAACCCGAGTTCATCAGCACGCCACCAACTTCGGGTATGGTTGACAAGCAATTGCGTTATCGAGCTGTCGCTCTAGACCAAAATGCAGACCCTCTCACCTATAACCTGTTGGTTAAGCCTGAGGGCATGGTTATTGACGAAGCAACAGGTATCCTTGCGTGGAAGCCAACTGCTACACAATTAGGCAAACATGATGTTGTCATGCGCGTTCGAGATGGTAAGGGCGGACAGGATATTGAAGCTTTTCAAATCAATGTCTCAGAGCGGAACACGCCACCAGCATTTACAACAAATCTGCCTTATATGACTCGTGTTCTGCCTAGTGGAGCTACTGTTAATGTAACTGAAACTGCTGTCGGGCGAACCTTCCAGTACAAGGCAATGGCACAAGATACCGAAGGCGATCCCATCACCTACAGTCTAACTACATTTCCACAAGGGGCAACAGTCGCATTAGATAGCACTACAGGTTTGTTTACCTTCACACCAACCGCTGCAATGGAAGGCAACAACAACTACTTCGTCATCACTGCAACTGACCTCTTAGGTGGGAAAACAAACCAGTCTTTCTACATCAATGTTCTCAGAGCCAGTGCGGCTCCTCCCAACCAGATCCCCCTCATCAGTTCCACTCCCCGCAAGACCATTGCTTTAGGACAGAACTACTTTTACGCTGTCACTGCTTTCGACCCCGATAACGACCCCCTCACTTACACTCTTGATGAACAATCCCGTCAAAAGGGGATGACTATTGATAACCAGGGTATACTCTCCTGGACTCCCAATTTCACACAACTAGGTGCAAATTCTGTCACAATTACACTCAGTGATGGGCGCGGTGGTGTGACTCCCCAAACTTTTAATATTGATGTTGTCAGTACTCCTGTCAGAAGCAATAGAGCGCCCAGTATTACTTCTGTTCCCAACCTGATTACCAATATTGAGCGAGAGTATCAGTACAACCTGACTGGTATTGACTCTGATGGCGATTTGTTAATCTGGAGTCTTGACAAAAAACCAGCAGGCATGGTGATTGATGCTAAAACCGGAGTGTTGCGTTGGCAACCCAAAGACGAGCAAATTGAAGAGCATACAGTAGCAGTACGGTTGACAGATGCTTATGGTGCATTCGTTGTTCAAGAATTTACCTTAAATGTCACAGGAGTTAATACTTCTCCACAAATAGTTTCTACTCCTGTAACAAGAGCATCTCAAAATCAACGATACACCTATACTGTAGTCGCTAGCGATCCAGAAAACGATGCCCTTACCTACAATCTTGACTCAGTGTCAAAAAGCAAGGGCATAGCTATTGACCACAATGGGGTGATTCAGTGGACTCCGACAACAACCCAAGTTGGTTCTCACAATGTTGAAGTTACGGTCAGCGATCCCCAAGGTGGTACTCAAAGCCAAACCTACACTCTAACAGTGGGTACAGTTGCTATCAATAATGCCCCCAGCATTACTTCTACCCCAGTATTTGTGACTGGTACTGGCAGTACTACCACTTACCGATACCAAGTTGTAGCGACAGACCCGGATGCAGGAGATAGCCTCACCTATCAGCTATTGTTTCCTTCTCCTGCACCAACAGGGATGAGCTTTAATACCACCACTGGGTTGTTAACCTGGGCTAACCCTACTGTAGGTACGCATCAAATTGCCATCAGTGCAATTGATAAAGGTGGTCTGCGTGCCACACAAAGATTTACTCTCACCGCACGGGCTAACTCTAACCCTGTCATTAGCTCCAAAGCTCCCGATAAAGCAATACCTGGGATTACGTACATTTACGATATCAAAGCTCCCGACCCGAATGATGATGCATTGACCTACAGCCTTGACTCAACTTCCTTGGGTAAAGGAATGACCATTGATAGCTTGGGTCGGTTACGATGGACACCAACTACAGCACATACACTCGCACCCCATACGGTGCAAGTGACTGTGAGTGATGGTAATGGTGGTAGTGCAACCGAAACGATTAACTTGAGTGTCGTGCGCGATACTGAGACACCTATTGTGCGGTTGATTGCGCTCAACAATACAGTTAGGTTGGGTGAGGATATTACTTTCCAAGCGCGTGCTACTGATAATGTTAAGGTTGCAAGCTTGCAATTAAAGGTGGATGGTACACCAGTAGTACTAGATGCCAACGGTATTGTCACAGTTAAAGCATCACGTAGTGGAACAATTAAGGGTGTAGCAACAGCCACAGATAGTAGTAATAATACGTCTACTCCAGTTACATTTGATGTCACGGTCATTGACCCAAGCGATATTAATGCACCTACTGTCAGCTTTGATTTGTCAACAATTGGTGATGGATTTGTTAAAGCACCTACTGATATTAAGGGAACAATCTCCGATGATACTGGCATTAAATCTTACCGATTGATTGCCACACCTGTTGATAGTGGGGAGTCTAAGACGATTTTTGAGGTTGATAAGTCAAGTCAAAATCTCAAGAATATTAATGGTGTACTCGGTAAATTTGACCCCTCTTTGTTGCAAAACGATTCTTATGTACTGCGTCTCGAAGTTGAAGATAAGGGTGGGAACATTTCCTACTCTGAAAGAACAGTCGATGTTGCAGGCGATTTGAAGCTGGGTAACTTCCGATTGTCGTTTACTGACCTCACAATCCCCGTTACAGGTATACCCATTACCCTGACTCGTACTTACGATACGCTAACTTCTGCGATCGCTGATGACTTTGGCTACGGGTGGAGGATGGAGTTCCGCGATACGGATTTGCGAACTTCGTTGAGACCACCAACTGAAGAAGACCAACTGATTGGTTATCAAAGTGCATTCAAAGATGGGACTCGTGTATATATTACACTACCAGGTGGTAAGCGAGAAGCGTTTACGTTCAAACCAACCCTAGACCCAATATTTAAACTAGCAGCTGCGATCGCTAGAGATCCGGATGCGGTTGTTTATCGTCCCAAGTTTGTTGGCGATATGGGCGTTACTAGCACTCTGAGTGTGAAAGATGCCAAAATTCTTCATAAGGCTGGTACGAGTGAGTATGTTGGTTTGAATGGAGGAGTGCCGTACAATCCTGCTGATATTAACTTTGGTAGCATTTACGTCCTGACAACCAAGGAAGGGATTGTCTATGAAATCGATGCACAAACTGGTGATTTGCTCACAGTCACTGACACTAAGGGAAATAAACTGACTTATAGCGATGCGGGCATTACTAGCTCAACCGGGAAACAGATTACCTTTGAAAAGGATGCCCAAGGGCGGATTGCAGTGGTGAAAGACCCGATGGGTGAGCTGATCTCTTATGAGTATAATGCTCAGGGCGATTTGATGAGTGTAACCGACCAGGCAAAATTCAAAACTCAGTTTATCTACGACCCACAGCATCAGCATTATCTCAAAGAAATCATCGATCCGCTCAATCGTACTGGTGCAAAAGTTGAGTATGACTCCAACGGACGCTTGAAGAAGACACTGAATGCGGCAAATAACTCTGTAGAAATTGAGTATGACCCAACGAACTCATTGCAAACCGTCAAAGATGCATTGGGCAATCCGACTACTTATGAATACGATCCTCGTGGAAATGTCTTGCGTGTAGTTGATGCCCTTGGTCATCAAACTCAGATGAAATACGATGACGACAATAATCTGTTACAAGTTACCAACGCAAACAATCTCGTCACCAAGTATGAGTATGACGACTTTGGTAACCTCAAGTCACGCACAGAGGAGTATTGCGGTTGTCCCACTATTGTGCCAGGAGTTACGTACTACACTTACGACAAGTACGGCAATATGACAACGCTGGTGACACCAACTGGTGCATCCATGACGATGAACTATAACCGTTTCGGTAATCTGCTGGCAATGAAAGATGGCTTAGGCAATGTTATTCAGTCTTTCACCTATGATGCTTTTGGACAAGTGGAAACTGAAACTGATTCCACAGGAACGACAACATACCAATACGACGACTTTGGCAATGTCATTACGACCATCGACGCCGATAACGGTGTTACGACCATGGAGTACTACGCTAACGGTCAGCTGAAGCGGATGGTTGAGGACATGGGGACTCCCAATGACACCAGTGATGATGAAGTATCAACGTTTGAGTATGACAAACTCGGACGAGAGAAATTTGCAGACTACGGTAAAGGCATTTGGGTTAAATACGATTACACTGGTGCAGGTAGCGATTGGACTAAGTTGGAAGCTCCCACTATTGGTAAAATGGAGCGCAAGTTAACGGATGATGGGAAATTGGCAGGTTGGGTGACTCCTGATGGTGGTACGCCAACGTTCAAGTACGATATTGCCGGACGGCTGTATAGAGAAACTGATGCTAGTGGTAATGATGTGACTGAATACGGGTATGATCCCGCCGGACGGTTGACGAGCGTGAAAGACTTGCGGACGGGCGCAACCACTACTAAGGAATATGATGCAGGTGATCGGGTCATTGAAGAAATTGATGCCCTCAAGCTATTTACCCGATACAATTACAACACGCGCACTGGTCGCCTTGACTCTACCGAACGTGGTAAGTATTTAACCAACGCTGCTGGTCATATTGTCACCGACGCAAAAGGAAAACCCGTAGTTGATACAACTGTTGAGATCCGGACTTATCGCTATGAGTACAATGGTTTGCAGACAACAGTCATTGACCCCTTAGGACGCAAGACAACTAGCGTTAGTGATGATTACTACTTGCCCAAAGAAATTATTTATCAACTACGCGATGGGAGTAAATTCACTCAGAAAACAGAATATCTCTACGCCAATAATCTGCAAGAAGCCAAGGATTATCCCACCAGAGTCATTGATATTGGTGGTAATGACCGAGTGTTCGGATACGATGCACAGGGCAGATTAAAAACTGCAACTGACCTTGCTAGCAATACCTATACCTATGATTATGATGATGGTAGCGCCAAAATCACCTCACCAACTCAAGAAACTCTCCAGTATAAGTACGATGCACTCGGTAATTTAGAAAAAGTCACATTTGGCAATAATACCTTTAAACAAATGTCCTATCGTCCTGGCGACAACCGTTTGGGAACAGTGACATTACCAAGTGGAGAAACCATCGAGTACGATTACTATGAATCGGGACAAGTGAAAACCCAAACAACCAAGAATAATGGTGTTGTAAAAGATAAAGTTAGCTACACTTATACCACTGAGGGTGCGGTCAAGACAATGATCGACAGCACTGGTACTACGACATATCGCTACGACAGCAACAACCGTCTCTATGGGATAGATTATGCCAACGGTAGCAGTATTAGCTACACCTACGCTCCAGTAGTTGGACGGCTTAAGACTGTCACCGAGAAAGGTTCCGCAACTGCAACAGCATACACCACCGAGTATGATTACGATGTGTTTGGTAATCTGAACTGGATTAAAGACCCTCTAGGCGGAATTACCACAATGAAATATGATGTGGTCAACTCTTTGAAGGAACGTACCTTACCCAATGGTGTGAAAACCGTCTATGAATATGATGACCTCGATCGAATTAAATCTATCGTTCACACCAACTTACAAGGACAAGTGTTAACGTCTGTCACCTACGAACGTGAGGGAATAGGAGAACCAAGTAAGATTACCCGTGAGGATGGTTCTTATGTCAAACTCAAATACGATGCTGCACTGCGGGTTGAGAAAGAATCGTACTACAATGCATCGGGTACATTGTTAAAAGAAACGACTTATGAATACGATGCATCAGGTAAGCGCAAAGTGCAATCTAGTACAACAAATGGTAATCGTACATTCAATTACACTGCTGGGTATCAATTAGATACTGTCACTGAAACTGGCGAGACTGAGAATTACGATTATGATGCAAATGGAAGGTTGACGCTGATAAACAGAGATGGCAAAACCCTCGATCTAGACCACGATGCCTATGACCATCTCACTACTGTCAAGAATAAAACCACTGGTAAGACAACACAGTATATTTACGATGGTACTGGTAACAGAATCAAAGCAGTATCCGGTAGTACTGAAAGAAGATTTTTGGTAGCACCTGCGATGGGTGGAGGTTTAGAATCAACTGATTTAATTACCGATGCTGCTGGCAATCTGATTTCCAATTACATCTACGCTGGTGGTTCAAGTCCTTTGATGCGAATAGGCGCTGATGGAAAGCCAGTGTACTATTTAACTGATGCGATGGGGACTGTTATTGGGTTAGCTGATGGTCAAGGGGCGAGTGCTGGTAAGTTCCTCTATGACGCCTTTGGTAACATCTTGTCCCAGGTTGGTGGTAATAATAGTGCTGCGGGTGGTGACTTTAGGTTCCAAGGGCAGTGGTTGGAGTCAGAGAGTGGGTTGTATCACTTTAGAGCTAGAGATTATGACCCTGCAACGGGATTGTTCCTCAGTCGTGACCCGGTAGATATTATTGAGACTGAGCCGGAGAGTTTTAATCCCTATCAGTTTGTGTATAACAATCCCTATGTATATAGCGACCCAACGGGGATGTTTACTCTGGTTGAATTAAATGCAAGCCAAAGTATACAAAATCAGTTAGCAACTATCAGAACCGCTACTTACAATCAAGTCCAGAATTACCTTAGAGGGAGAATCCAGGAAGCAACCAGCGATTTACTCCTTCAAGCTTTACAGTCATTCGTGCCAGAGCTAAGAGGCTTCAGAACAGTACTAGATGCCTTTGGCGATAACAATAATGAAAAGAGAGCGGGGAATGTATTTGAAGACTTAATTACAGACAAAGTATGCAACGTGTTTGGGCAAGCAGGTTCAGAACTTCTAAACAATATTTATTTTGAAACACCAGTCGAAAGAGATGGCAATCCATCTGGTAATGGTTTTGGATGTAACAGCTTAGATCTAGTCGATTTTATCAAAAATTCAGGATGGGTAACTGACTCAAGACCAGACTATATCATTAGTCCTGTAACACCAAAAGAAAATGTAAGCACAGGACAAAAGGGCTGGCTTGTTGGAGACTTTAAGTTATCAGTGAACACTATAATCCAAACATATACAGCAAATCCAAACTAGTGGCTAGCTATGACTGGGTATGCTAGAAAACATGAAAGTTTACCTGTAGTTAGCTTTATTACCTTCTATTCTGGAAATCCAAGTATGCATCAGAGAATAGCAGAGGCTGCTCTTAGAAAAAATGTAGTCGTAGTTATATTATCTGCAGTTAAAAGGAATGACTTTCGTTAACCTTGTCTAATCATGGAGAGTACATATGTTTGACAACAAGTTACTTAAAGGCTACGCAGCAGGTGAAAGAGATTTTTCTGGAACTGACATAAGTGGTGCCAACCTTAGGGACTGTAATTTAAGCAGTATTAACCTGAGCGGTGCTAATTTGAGAGAGTGTAATCTGGCAAGTTCTAACCTTTGTGGTGCAAATTTCAGCACTGCCAAACTCATTAAATCTGATTTAGGGGGTTGCAATCTCAGGGATAGTGACTTGACGGGTGCTGACCTGACGGGCGCACATCTGGGTGCTGCTGACTTGACAGGTGCTAACTTGACAGGTGCTAACCTGACGGGAGCTTTGTTATTATGTGCGGACTTGCGCGACACTAATATGAATGGGGCTAATCTAAGCAAATCTAATTTATATGGTGCTAGCTTATCTAACGTAAACTTGTGCAATGCCCTCTTAGAAAATGCCAATCTTATAGATGCAAATCTAGAAGGCAGAATCAACTTAATCAACGCCTCAGTCACAGGAGCTTTTTTCAAAGTATCCACATTGGGAGCAGATTTAAACGGAGCCAACTTAAGTAAAGCTAATTTATGTGGTGCTAATTTAAGTCATTCCAATCTAACTAACGCTGACCTGAGTTTAGCCGATCTTGAAGGCGCTAATTTGAGTGAAGCCAACTTGACTAGGGCAAACTTAACTGGTGCAAACTTAATAGGTCTTGACCTAAGTGGAGCTAACTTGACTGAAGCTAACCTAAGTAGCACCGACATAGTAGGTGCTGATTTAAAAAATGTTATTTTTTGCAACACTATTATGCCTGATGGAAGCATTTTTTCCTCAAATTAAATGATTGGTGGTAATGACCGAGTGTTCGGATATGATGCACAGGGCAGATTAAAAACTGCAACTGACCTTGCTAGCAATACCTATACCTATGATTATGATGATGGTAGCGCCAAAATCACCTCACCAACTCAAGAAACTCTCCAGTATAAGTACGATGCACTCGGTAATTTAGAAAAAGTCACATTTGGCAATAATACCTTTAAACAAATGTCCTATCGTCCTGGCGACAACCGTTTGGGAACAGTGACATTACCAAGTGGAGAAACCATCAAGTACGATTACTATGAATCGGGACAAGTGAAAACCCAAACAACCAAGAATAATGGTGTTGTAAAAGATAAAGTTAGCTACACTTATACCACTGAGGGTGCGGTCAAGACAATGACCGACAGCACTGGTACTACGACTTATCGCTACGACAGCAACAACCGTCTCTATGGGATAGATTATGCCAACGGTAGCAGTATTAGCTACACCTACGATCCAGTAGTTGGACGGCTTAAGACTGTCACCGAGAAAGGTTCTGCAACTGCAACAGCATACACCACCGAGTATGATTACGATGTGTTTGGTAATCTGAACTGGATTAAAGACCCTCTAGGCGGAATTACCACAATGAAATATGATGTGGTCAACTCTTTGAAGGAACGTACCTTACCCAATGGTGTGAAAACCGTCTATGAATATGATGACCTCGATCGAATTAAATCTATCGTCCACACCAACGCACAAGGACAAGTGTTAACGTCTGTCACCTACGAACGTGAGGGAATCGGAGAACCAAGTAAGATTACCCGTGAGGATGGTTCCTATGTGAAGTTGGAGTATGATGAAGCGCTACGGGTTGAGAAAGAATCGTACTACAATGCATCAGGTACATTGTTAAAAGAAACGACTTATGAATACGATGCATCAGGTAAGCGCAAAGTGCAATCTAGTACAACAAATGGTAATCGTACATTCAATTACACTGCTGGGTATCAATTAGATACTGTCACTGAAACTGGCGAGACTGAGAATTACGATTATGATGCAAATGGAAGGTTGACGCTGATAAACAGAGATGGCAAAACCCTCGATCTAGACCACGATGCCTATGACCATCTCACTACTGTCAAGAATAAAACCACTGGTAAGACAACACAGTATATTTACGATGGTACTGGTAACAGAATCAAAGCAGTATCCGGTAGTACTGAAAGAAGATTTTTGGTAGCACCTGCGATGGGTGGAGGTTTAGAATCAACTGATTTAATTACCGATGCTGCTGGCAATCTGATTTCCAATTACATCTACGCTGGTGGTTCAAGTCCTTTGATGCGAATAGGCGCTGATGGAAAGCCAGTGTACTATTTAACTGATGCGATGGGGACTGTTATTGGGTTAGCTGATGGTCAAGGGGCGAGTGCTGGTAAGTTCCTCTATGACGCCTTTGGTAACATCTTGTCACAGGTTAGTGGTAATAATAGCGCTGCTAGTGGTGATTTTAGGTTCCAAGGGCAATGGTTAGAATCTGAGAGTGGGTTGTATCACTTTAGAGCAAGGGATTATGACCCAGCAACGGGATTGTTCCTAAGCCGTGACAGAGTGGATATTATTGAGACTGAGCCGGAGAGCTTTAATCCCTATCAGTTTGTGTATAACAATCCCTATGTGTATAGTGACCCGACAGGAATGATTACTTTGGCGGAACTAAATACGGCTGACGCTATGGGTAATATTTTGAGGTCTATACAAACTTACACTCGGCAACAAACCCTTGAGTATTTCAAACAAAAAACTGGCGAAGTTGTAGGTCAATTGCTATTCAATTCCCTTAACACCTTTATTCCTGCCACTAACCCATATCGAAGAGGAATAGAAGCAGCCCTTAACGCTGGAGAAAAATTAGCAGCAGGAGATATGTTTGAATTTTTACTCATAGACATAATATGTGAAATACTTGAGCCTGTACAGACATATACCAACGATATTTGGCTCCAACCAGAAGTGAACAGAGCAGGTTTTGCTGGGGGTGATGGCTATCATTGTCCTGTGGTGGTAGGATTTGATAATGTCAGAGAAAACTGGTTTAGACCTGATTATATTGTTAGACGCGGCGAACCCTCAAACCATAAACTAAAAAGCTGGCTTGTCGGCGATGTTAAGCTATCTGCAAAAACTATTTACGACTCGTATATTGGAGGAAATGGTCGCGCTGCTAGACAACCAAACCAGTGGCAAGCTATTACTAACCATGCGAAAAAGCAGGGATACTTCATAGCTGGATTTATAACGCTGTTTGACGGAGGAAGGCAGAAAGAATTTTATCGTCAAGAATTACAGGAAAAAGCATTTCAATCTGGGGTTGTTGCATTAAGTCTTCCTATACTTTCTTAAAAAAACTGTTAATTAGTAAACCCTTGGTAAAGAAAAATGTCTCTAACTTCATTAAATCTAAGTGGAAATGATGAATCAAATTATAAAGACAAAAAACTTTATGAAGCAATTGTTGCTCATGACTTATTAAAAATACAAAAACTCATTGAAAATGGAGTTGATGTCAATCAATTAGACTGGCACGAGGGATTAACTCCACTAACTAAAGCTATCCTTCTGGGTGATTTGGCAATTATTCAAGTTCTTCTTAAAGCTGGAGCTGATTTGCATCAATTAGACCTTGAACCTGCTACACCATTAGGATTGGCAGCTGAACTAGGTAACCTAGAAGTCCTACAACTATTACTGCAAAATGGAGCTAAAGTTGATGCTGGAGGTTGTCAAAGTCCACTGGATCGGGCGGTAAGTCAAGGTCATCTTGATGTTGCTATCACATTGATAAACGCGGGTGCTAATGTGAATTCAGCAGACGAAACTGGTATAACTCCTTTAATGATTGCATCGTTATCTGGGAGCATTGAGTTTGTAAAAATTTTGATTGAGGCTGGTGCAAACGTAAATGCGGTTGATGAAAATGGAAATACGGCTTTAATGAAGGCTGCTGAAAACAAACAGCAGAATGTTTTCAACTACTTAGCACCCTTGAGTACACCTACGACAATATAGGTAACCGCAAGACTCAGGTAGATTCAGTTGAGGGCATCACGACCTATACCTATGACAATAATGACCGATTGTTGACGGAAACAACCAAGGGTCAAATCTCAACTACTTACACTTAACCCAAGTTGCTAGTTATCCAGATAGGCGATCGCAACGAGCCATTTAAGCAATAAAATCCCCTCCAGATAGAAAATTAGGAGGGGAATATGCTTAATGAAATTATAGCGATCTATGCTATCACTGATGACCTATTGATGGCGATTGGGCATAAGAACGATCCGAGATGTGAAATGAGTGATGCTGAAATTATCACAACGGCATTGATTGCAGCCATTTTTTTTCATGGTAATCACAGCAAAGCTTGTGCTTATATGAAAGACCATAATTTGATACCAAGAATGTTAGAAAAATCACGCTTTAATCTGCGCTTACACAGGCTCTCCATGTTGCTCAACGATTTATTTCATCAAATAGGAATGATACTAAAAGAAAGTAGTAATTGTACTGAATATCTTTTAGACTCATTTCCTGTTCCGATGTGTGATAACATTCGGATTTTTCATGTCAAGTTAATCAAATCTAAGGAATACAGAGGTTATATTGCATCGAAGAAACGCTACTTTTATGGCGTAAGAGTCCAGTTACTAACCACCAAAAGTGGTATTCCGGTTGAGTTTGTGTTTTTACCTGGGAGTGCAAATGATGTGCGAGCGTTAAATGCACTCCCGTTAAATTTGCCCGCGAACAGTGAAGTATATACTGATGCTGCATATACTGATTATACGGCAGAAGATGACTTAGAGAAGTCAGCTCGAATATCCCTAAAAGCCATGAGAAAAAAGAACTCTAAGCGTCAAGACCCACCTTGGGAGCAGTATATCAAGCAAAGTACTAGACACTACATAGAAACCGTTTTCAGCAGCATTACTTGTGCTTTCCCGAAATCCATTCATGCAGTCACCTATGAGGGATTTTTACTTAAGCTAGAGGCATTTATTTTTTCTTTTACTCTTCAACAAGCTTTTCTAAAATGAGTAATTTATAGAACTTAAAACAACTTAATTTACTGAAGACTCAATTCAGTTTAGGGCGCAGTGGTGCGTAGCGTCACCACTACTTTTTTATGCGCATTTATATCAATTGAGGAGTTACTTGCATTCATCAGTTGATAACCCGCAACTTGGGTTAGTAAAGCAATTTGTGGTCTTGCCACTGGTAGCCTTGCTATAGCGGCAGAATATGGTCATCAGGAAGTATTCAACTACTTATTTCCCCTAATTTCTGACCAAGAAGAGCGAGAATATGCCCAAAAAGAACTTACACAAGGAATAATTCGCAAACAAAGAAGAGAGAATAAGCTTCTAAATGATTTTTTTAAAGCGGTGGGCGAGGGAAGTCTTGGAGAAGAGGAAGATGTTGAGGCTGTTCGCAGGTTAATAGAAGCGGGGGTGGATATCAATGCTTTTTGTGATACAGGTAAAACTGCAATTCATTTAGCTGTTTGCTGGCGTTCTATTACTATGATTGAGTTACTAGCTGAGTTAGGTGCAGATTTGGATATCCTGGATGAAAGCAAAGATTCCACTCCATTAATGATGGCAGTAACTGGACGAGACTTTAGGGCAATCCAAGCATTGATGAGAAGTGGAGCTAATGTCAATGCAAGAAATAAATCCGGTCATACGGCTTTGTTTATTGTAGAAAAAGATCCAGATACTCCATTGATTATACAGATTTTACTAAAAGCAGGTGCTACATATTAACCCGATCGCACTTTCAATTACACAGTAGGCTATCAACTTGATACGGTAAGGGAAACTGGTAAGACAGAGAATTACGATTATGACCAAAACTGTCGGTGGAAATAATGCCAATGATGCCTAATCAAAATGATGAGTCAGAAGAAATTGAAAAACTACTCTTTGATACTATTGATTCTGGCGCTCTAGATTTGATATCAACCTATTCTCAGCAATTTAAAATAGCGAAATTTAAAAAAATCAAAATACCATCATCAAAGGTGTTAATTTAGAACAAACTGGACATGAGAAATTAACTCCTTTACAATTAGCATTAACTCTCGGAAATTTTGAAATTGTTAAGATTTTTGTGAACGCTGGTGTAAATGTGAATAATTCAGTAAATGGTTATTCGCCCTTAGAAATAGCTGTCAGTTCTGGAAAAATTAAAATCGTAAAATTTCTGATTGAATCTGGAGTCAACCTAAATTCTCAAAACTTATCTGAATGGACTCCTTTGATGGTAGGTATTGATGCTGGCTATGATGATATTGCTCGTCTGTTAATTGATGCTGGAGCGGATATCAATATAAGTAGTCGTGCAAAATAAATTATCTAATTGGGAGAGAAAACAGGGAACGGGGAACAGGTAACAGTGCTGGATTACAGCGATTTTAGCTGCTTTACAAAATATATAAATATTTATTCATAAGTACTTAGTTAATGACGATAATCATACAGCATTGAATATTGCTTTAAGAGAAAACCGATGGAAAATAGTTGAATATTTATTACCCTTATTATCTTTAGACGAACAAAAGTATGCTCAAGAACAAATTCAATATCAAAGATTGCGCCAAGGGAAAAGATTATTAGCAGCGACTAGAAAGGGAAAGACAGATATACTTAAAAAAGTTTTAAAAACCGAAATAAATCTTGAAGATATAGGTGCTGCACTAATTTTAGCTTCTCATGAAGGGTATAAAGATATAATTGGTCTCTTGTTAGAAAGTGATATAGATGTGAATTATTCTGATAAGAATGAGTGTAATGCTCTTATGTATGCAGCAAAAAATGGTCATCTAGAAATAGTCAATATTCTATTGAAAGCTGGTGCAAATTCCAATTTAAAGAATAAAGAAGGGTATACAGCACTCACTTACGCGCAGAAATCTGGGCATACTGAAATTGAAAATCTACTTTTTTAGACACAGATGTATTCAGATGTAATGACAACCGGCTTTTATAAACTACTGGGAAGAAAGCACAGTATATTTACGATGGTGCTAGTAACAGAGTTAAGGCAGTATCCGGTAGTACTGAAAGAAGATTTTTGGTAGCACCTGCGATGGGTGGAGGTTTAGAATCAACTGATTTAATTACCGATAGTAATGGGAATTTGATTTCTAACTACATCTACGCAGGTGGTTCAAGTCCGTTGATGCGAATCGGAGCTGATGGCACACATGTGTACTATTTGACTGATACAATAGGGACTGTCATTGGGTTAACTGATGGTAGTGGAGCTAGTAAAGGGAAGTTCCTCTATGACGCCTTTGGTAACATCTTGTCCCTGGTTGGTGGTAATAACAGTGCTGCAGGTGGTGACTTTAGGTTCCAAGGGCAGTGGTTGGAGTCCGAAAGTGGGTTGTATCACTTGAGAGCAAGGGATTACGACCCAGCAACGGGATTGTTCTTAAGTCGTGACAGGGTTGATATTATTGAGATGGTGCCGGAGAGTTTTAATCCCTATCAGTTTGTGTATAACAACCCGTATATTTATAGCGATCCGACCGGGATGATTACAATTACTGAAATTTCTGCAAGTCAATATTTAGAGAAAAGCATGAACGCTTTGAGAACATATGGTATGAATCAAGCTCGTGACCGTCTTAGACAAAAAGCTAGTGACGCTATAGGTAATGTAGCTCTTGAGGCGCTAAAAGCGTTTATACCTTATGGTGATAGTTTTCCTATGGTCTTTAAAGATGCTCTACAAGCTGGAAGATGGTTTGAGGATATGTTTCGTGACACGATATGTGAAATGCTTCCATTTGATACTAGTCAGTTATTTCTAGAAGTTGGAGTAAGACAAAACGGACAACCTTATTCTCCTGGATTCACATGTGGAGTGTACTCTTTGCCCACACGAGAGCGTGATGAGTTAATTGGATTCTTTTCTGGACTTGGCGCACAGAAAGATACAGCCAGACCAGATTTTATTGTCACACCTCCAGGTAGTAAACCACGAGAATCTAGAGACAACGGTAGAACACTAGTATTTGGCGGTCCTAGACCCAGTTGGGTTATTGGAGATATTAAACTTTCAATCAAAACACTATACAACGACTATGTTGGAAGCACAAAATACGCTGCTAAAAAACCGAATCAATGGAACGCCAATCTGAACTACGCCGCCAAAAATGGTTTTAATGTTGCTGGATTCATTACATTATTCGGGGAAGGTAAAAAATTTGATTTTTATAGACATAAAATAATTGAAAAAGCACTTCAGCCAAGGGAAGGACGTTTTGGAAATCTTGGTGTTGGATTATTAATTGCAACTATCTCACAAGGTTCTAGTTCTCCATTCAAGTAGTAATAGATGTATATTATGAATACTGAAAAGTCATTAAATTTAGAAGAAAGAAAACTTTCTGAAGCAGTAAAGTCTGGCAATTTACAACTAGTACAAGAACTAATGACCCAAGGTGTTAATGTCAATCATTGGGCTAACGAAGAATGGGATGAATATTGGGAGGATTTTCTGACTCCTCTTGAACAAGCAGTGGTAATGAAGAATAAAAACATTGTCCAAGTTTTACTTCAAGCAGAAGTTGATGTGCATAACTGGAGACAAACGTATATATGCCGAGCATTAGACATTGCTGCACTTCTAGGCGACATAGAAATAGCACAAATGTTAATACAACCTTTAAAAACTCAGCTTGATGAATACATATTAAACCCACTGTTAATTCACGCAGTACAAGGGGGGAGTAATGAGATTGTTCAAATCCTGCTCGGATATGGGGCAGACATAAATTTTGTTAGTGTTGAAGGAACACCTTTACTAGCAGCAGCAAGCAAAGGAAATTTACAGATGGTTAAGTTATTGGTAGAAGCTGGGGCAAATGTAAATTTTGTTAGTGACGAGTCTCCCTTTTTAGGTGCGCTTGGGCTTGCAGCTAAATATGGTCATCAAGATGTTTATGAATACTTATTGACTTTAGTTACAGACACTGATGAACGAGATTTCGCACGAAGAGAATTACCACAAGGAATTTTAAGAAAGAAAACGCAAAAATAGCATCAAAAATCTCTGTGTATCTAGTTTTCAGGATAGACAAACCCAAAAGCCCACCCCAGATTAGTACAGTAGCCTTTCCACAGATGCATTCTACACTTATAGAGTAGCTACCTTAGTGTTTTCACGGATGCGACTGCCCACCTCACAACCACACCAAAATATAAGAACCCACCTTCCGCACTTCAATTTGAAGTACAAAGAGATTATGGGTAAGAGAAAAGCAAAAAATCAGGATGGTAAAGAACTAGAGTATAGAATGAATCTAACCCATGAAGATAAATAATTAAACATAAAATATTTGAACCATAAAATAGGTTATGTAAGCACTAAAAATTTGAAGAGCAATTACTGTTCCTCCAGATGTTGAGCAATTTTTATTGACTCTTAAAATATTGTTTAGCTTAAGAAAGTAGATAATATTTTTGACAAGATGATGGTAGACAGGTCAAAATAAAATGGCGTCGCTCTACGCTATTGTCCTTTTGACCAAACGTTTTTTTCAACGTTCATACTCGATAAAGTAGTTAGCGAGCGCTATAAGAGCGCTCCGCGCTATTGTCCTTTCGCCAAGCGTTTTTTAGGAAAATCAAGCTTTTCTTTGTTTGCTGTAGTAAGGTTTAGCAAGAAATAATGCCAATGATGTCTAATCAAAATGATGAGTTAGAAGAAATTGAAACACTACTCTTTGATGCTATTGATTCTGGCAATTTAGAAACCGTCAAAAAAATTTTTTTGAAAGGTGTAAATAATAATCAATGCCTGTTAAATTTTGGTTATACGCCTCTTGAATATGCAGTCGAGAAAGGTGAATTGTCAATTGTACAAAGTATGTTGTCAACTGGATGCCTGCCGAGATCGCGGCAAAACGGGACACGTTGTAAAGTTTTATTGCTTCACTTGCTTTTTGATTTACGCGACAGGGAAAACCCAAACAACCAAGAATAATGGTGTTGTAAAAGATAAAGTTAGCTACACTTATACCACTGAGGGTGCGGTCAAGACAATGACCGACAGGACGGGGATTACGACATATCGCTACGACAGCAACAACCGTCTCTATGGGATAGATTATGCCAACGATAGCAGTATTAGCTACACCTACGCTCCAATAGCGATCCGACGGGGATGATTACACTGGTAGATATTAACGCCAGTCAAACAATTCAAAACATACTACAAAATATTCAGCGTGCAACTCTTCGCACAGGTCTTGACTATGCTAAAGATAAGGCAGGTGAAATAGTGGGTAATGTCATTATGGGTTACCTTAAATCAGCTTTACCTGGTGTCCCTGACCTGACTAACGCCATTCAAGCTGGAAAAGGACGTTGGTTAGAAAATTTAATCATGAAAGGCGTTTGCGACATCATAGGTGCTAGCCAAACACAATGGCTTAATAGCCTATGGATTGAAGTTCCTATTTTACGTGATGGGACTCCTGTCGGAAATGGATTTTCTTGCGGTGCGTTACCAGGCACACCAGATAGTAATGAACTTTTGGAGAACTACAAAGGCGCTAGACTTAGGTACGATCCATTTGGTCGCAGGTTTAATGCGAATAAAGCTGATTTTCTCTTCAAAAATGGTCTTCCAACAGAAAATGGGGGTTCTAAGAGTTGGTTGATTGGGGATATCAAAATAAGTTTAGATGAGATGCACAGACTTTATACAGAAACCAATAAGAAAAAACAATTTGATGCCATTGCAAACTATGCCAAGAACCGCAAACGAAGCCATGCTCCAATTACAATGTTCATTGTAGGTAAAGATGGTCCACAAAGTAAGAAAAATGAATTGCAAAGTAAAGCAATTCGTAAAGGAGTTGTAATGCTGCTTATTTCAATATTTTGATTTCGTGATTCTGTGGAGCGAGAATTAATGCTTGCTCCACGTAAAAAAAGTTGTTTTTTGTATTGATTTCAAAAATTAACTAGTTAAAATTAGAGAAAAATAATAATGAGATGCTAGAAAACAATGAAAGATTTTGGGAAGCCTTTGATATTAACCTTTTCTCAGCAATTAAAAATAGCAAAATTGAAAAAATTCAAAATACCATCATCAAAGGTGTTAATTTAGAACAAACTGGATATGAGAAATTAACTCCTTTACAATTAGCGTTAACTCTCGGAGATTTTGAAATTGTTAAGATTTTTGTGAACGCTGGTGTAAATGTGAATAATACAGTAAATGGTTATTCGCCCTTAGAAATAGCTGTCAGTTCTAGGAAAATTAAAATTGTAAAATTTCTGATTGAATCTGGAGCCAACCTAAATTATCAAAACTTATCTGGATGGACTCCTTTGATGGTAGCTATTGATGCTGGCTGTGATGATATTGCTCGTCTGTTAATTGATGCCGGAGCGGATATCAATATAGTTAATGACGATAATCATACAGCATTGAATATTGCTTTAAGAGAAAACCGATGGAAAATAGTTGAATATTTATTACCCTTATTATCTTTAGACGAACAAAAGTATGCTAAAGAACAACTTCAATATCGAAGATCTCACCAAGGAAAAAGATTATTAGTAGCGACTAGAAAGGGAAAGACAGATATAGTTAAAAAGGTTTTAAAAACAGAAATAAATATTGAAGATATCGGTGCTGCACTAATTTTAGCTTCTAATGAAGGGTATAAAGATATAGTTGGTCTCTTGCTAGAAAGTGATATAGATGTGAATTATTCTGATAAGAATGAGTGTAATGCTCTCATGTATGCAGCAAAAAATTGTCATCTAGAAATAGTCAATATTCTATTGAAAGCTGGTGCAAATTCCAATTTAAAGAATAAAGAAGGGTATACAGCACTCACTTACGCGCAGGAATCTGGGCATACTGAAATTGAAAATCTACTTTTAGGCACAGATGTATTGAGACAATAAAGTCCAGCTTTATTGGACTAAGAATGACTGAAGGAGAATGAAAATCATCAAAGCGGTGTGTGGGGTCTCGGCAATTGACCGCCAACCACCTGTTGGGGCGATAAGCTGGGTACAGCTTGCGCTTCGCGAACGCCAACGTCGGCAACTTATACAGTAGTTATTAAATGTGTTCCATTGTATAAAGCAATGATAAGACTTACGCTACCACTGAATACGACAGCTTAGGTCGGCGCATTGCGGCGCTCGACCAAAACCAAAAGCGCACTGAATATCGCTATGACGATTTGGGTCGTTTGACTGGAGTGAAAAATGCGCTCTCTGATTGGACGGAGTATGGCTATGACGAAGTTGGCAATCTGATTTTGATAAAAATTGCACCAGATGGAGTTGCAGCTACTTTTGATGGTCGTACACCTGGAACTAGAAATGTTTGGGAAGCAAAGTACGGTTATGAAATAATGCTTACGGTTCCCTTTTTAGCTGAGGCAAATCTTACGACATTTGAAGGAGAAAGAGCCAGACAATTAAGAGTAGCAAGTGAATGTCGATATAATCTTCAATGGGCATTCTCAAATGAGGGGCTTGCTAATCTTGTCAGAGATAGATGGGGAAACAACCCTTCTGTTCTGCACATACCATTTAGATAACTGCGGAAACAATCTTCCTATTACTTAGATAGTATAGAAGAAGCGTGGCTATCTGCCACACTGTAAAGCATTGCGTTTGAAAGTAGCAGGAGTACCTTTGACTAAGGTAGTATCAGCGAAAGCCTAACTTTTTCCAAATTGTTGCTCTGCTATATCACCACACATTATTACAACATAAAAGTAAACAGAATCATGAGTGCAGACCCGGTTTGGTGCTTGTTTAGAGTAAAACCCTCAGACGTGCCTAATGTAAAAAAAACATTTGACAAAGCTGTAGAACAGTCTCAAGTCTCTGAAAAATTACAGGAATTTCTCCGAAAGCAGGTAGAAGAATTTAATGAATTTCATTGTCAAGATAAAGCTACGCTCAATCATTTTATTCCTGGGTCTTTTGTGAATAAAAACAAAAACTTTGGCGTGTTTGATTGGAATGATTTACATAAGACATACCATCTTTTCTTTCCACATACTTTTGTAAAAATGTTTGAAAATCTTTTTATGGGAGATGCTCCAATTATTTCTGAACCAATGGACAAAGCAAAATTAGAATTTGTTATAACTAATCGTGTGGGAGCAGCGGAAATTCTTTGGGGTGGTTTGGGTTGGGAAAGGGCTAGTAGACTTCCTGGGTACTTGGGAAATATGCTTGTGCTTCCAGAAGATGTTGCCAATGCTTTAGCAACTGTTGAGAAAATTTTTGCGGAAGTAGCCTTTGAGCAATTTCTTGAAGGAGCACGAGTGATTGGAGTACGAGGAAATGCTAACGAAGATATTGTAGAAAACATTCAATCATTGGTTTTATCAGCTTTAGGTATAGTTTTAAAAAAAGGGAATGGACTTTTAGCTTTAAACTATCCACATATAGGTTCTATGCCATTTCCTGAACATGAAAGTAATTGTAACTAGACCCATAATTCGTCAGGTCTAGAAGCATAAGCGAGTTATTGTGTAACTTAAAGGATAAAGTTGCCAACCCGTTACGCACGTTACAGAAGAAGAAGAAAGGAGTTTTCAAACAACTTTGGTCTTTCATCTTCCCTCTTCTTTTCTAGTTTTTGAAGAGTAGATACCAAAATGTGCTGCAATTCATCTACTTCTTTCATAATAGTTAACTTTACATCGGTATTGTAAACGCCTTCACTTAAACAAGTAGTTGATTTTTGTGTGCAATTTTCTGTGAAGAACGAGGATAATGTGTGGAACAACCAGCCAAAGGACCCTCATCCTGCGCTCGCTTGACTTTCAAGCCAATGCAAAAGGAAGTTATGCAAATTGTTGAATATTTACGCATCATTTAAGATTGGTATAAAATTTACTCGTAATGAGTCCACATACGAATTATCTTAACTACTTGCTCGGATTCGATTACCTCATATACCAAACGATGCTGTATATTTATCCTGCGAGAATAAGCACCTGATAAGTCACCAACCAGCTTTTCATAAGGCGGAGGATTTTGAAAAGGATTTTCTTTAAGGACTGCGAGTAATTCCTCCGCTTTCTCCTTCAAATTACTAGAAGCTAATTTCTTGGCGTCTTTTTGCGCTTGTTTTGTATAAACCAACTTCTAACTCACCAATCCAACTCCCCATCACATTCTTCGAGAGGAGTTGCTAGCCCTTCTTTTCTAGATTCTCTCGCATTCCAGGGACAGATAATAAGTAAAGAGTTTCCTGAATAGCAGACCAGTCTTTTTCGGCAAGCAGAATCGCATTACCATGCTCACCCTGAATAATAACGGGTTTACCCTGCTCTGAAACTTGGTTGATTAGCTTTTGTAAATTATTTTGAGCGTCGTTGACGGGAAGCACAGACATCATACTTTTTTTGACTCACAGTAACTTTACTCTAGCTAATTTACGAACTTATGCGAGCAAAGTTAGCTTCACAGCATTTCTCACGTTCGGTTTAAATCTCTCAGAAACTATAATTACGTAAAAACATTTAAGTATTTTTACTCTGAATTTATGTTTGTATGGCTAGTGTTGTAGTAAGCTATGAATTACACTTTTTCCTTGCTCTTATACTTTCATTCTTCATACACCTCGCAATGCCTTCTAATAAGATTAATGAATTACGAAACTGCTCGCAAATTCCTGATTGACCAAACAATAACAAATGAGGATAGCCCAGATGCTCTGTTGACTCGTCTCAAACAGGGGAAACCTCCTGTACCCGGTCAAATCACCTCGATTTTGCTGGCCATGAAGGTGGTGTTTGAAGGTCTAAAGGATGCCACTATGATGGACAGGGAAATAGTGTCTGCCTTATTCCAGTTAGCTGTTAAAACACAACAATTATTTGCAGCAGGACGTAAAGCAGGGGTTGAATGGCCACCACTGCTGAAGGAAGATTTGGTGAGAATTGCGATCGCTACTGAAAGTATTCTGTCAGGCGAGTGGCAAAGTTTACATTAAACCAGTGACCCTCCGGGTTCGCCCTCCGGGTTCGCCCTCCGGGTTCGCCAGTCCCCTACGGCGGGAGACCCGCCTACAGGGCTGGACTCACCAGTGACCAGTGACCAGTGACCAGACCAACTAACGAACTTTTAACTCTGTCTCTAATTTATCTAGATCGGATTTCAGTAAAACAGTCATTTGACCCGTAAATGCTTTGCCATCCCTGGGTTGCGCGACTTCTACCCAGTAAGCATAGCGATCGCCTACACGTAATTGTCCTTGCAAAGCTTCCTTGATTGGAGTTTTGGCAAAGCGGGAGGCATTCACTGTACTCTGGTTGGGATACTCGTACACAACGCGAGCATTTTTGAAGTCTTGATAAATTTCCAACCCATAAATAGATCGTAAAGATTCTTGAAGGCGATCGAATGTCATGCCGTTAACAGCATCGAACATTGTAATCCGCTCGTTACGAATTTTACTACGGTCTTTTGTAAATCCGACTTTACCGGCTGCTAGCACTGATGCTTGAAAAGAGAATCTTTGGGCAGCCGTGTCGCTCTTTTGGACAAAGAATCGCTCTGCTGGGGATGGGCGTAATGTAGGATGTGCTTTAATCCAAGCAGCAACATCCTCTGTGGACTGTCCTGGTAAAGCAAAAGCTGATGAATCAAAGATAACGCTCCAAGAAAAGCAGGCAATAAGGGAAAAAGGTAATATTAAAAACTTAGGTAGAGATTTATGTATCATTTTTTGTTTGTGACTGACAGGGTAAGTAATTATAGTTTTCCCTTTTTCAGTCAAAAGCTTTAAGGGACTTCCAAATAAAAATCAGTAAAGCCCCTCACCTAGAAGGGCTTCTGTATTTTGGAATAGAAACTAGCAGAATATGTATATTGCCAGTTTTAACTAGCTTGCAATCGTTTCAATTCTTCTATTAATGCTTGACATTGGGTACTGGCATCTCTGGCTTGTCGCATTAAATCGAGTCCTTGTTTGCGATCCACCTTAGAAATTTTTACAGCTTGATTGCTTAATTCAGCCGCTTGATGACTGTATTGTTTGATTTTAGCTTTCAGTTCTTCATACTCTATGGTTGATAGCATTTTGGGTTAACCTCCTAATTCTGAAATTACAACGTCTATATTCTCCATTTGTTCATAAAGTATATTGGCTCTAGCTTGGAGTATGCTAGCGTCATTGAAATTTCCTTCGTCTACGGCGTCATCTGCTAGGTTGTACAGTTCGTTGGTTATTTCTTCAAGTTTCGCATATACCCGGAATAGAGCGTCAAGTGTTTTTTGTTGCATTTATTTTTTACCAATTTAAATCTAGTTCATCGATGATTGAAGAAATTATACTCAGGGCTAGCGCTAGGAGAATTTCGATAACTAGTATTTATTAAATGTGTTTAAGGAACTATTGCGACTTTAATAACTTTACGTTCCCTCATATCACAGAAAACTTGTTCTAAATCGGCTAAGGGACGGCGATCGCTAATCAATAACTCAAAAGGAATTTTCCTGCTAGCAATGAGTGAAAGTGCTTCTCTTACAAATACAGGAGTGTTGTGAAAAACTCCTTTTAGTGTCAGTTCGCTATAGTGGAGTTGTTCTGTACTTACAGTAATACTAGTATCTCGCGGACAACCACCGAAAAGATTAACAGTTCCACCAGGGCGAGTACAGGCAATTGCTGTTTCCCAAACACTAGGTATTCCAGTCGCCTCGATCGCAACATCTGCACCCATTCCTTCCGTTAAATCTTTCACAAAATCAGAAATATCCGGTAATTGGTGGTAATTAAATGTTTCTGCCGCACCTAACTTTTTCCCAATAGCCAGTCGTTGGTCATTTCCTCCAAAAAGCAGTACTTCTACTTGTGTATCGAGAGCTAACTTTGCTACGAACATCAGCCCAATTGCCCCATCCCCTAACACAACAACACGAGCATCCGATTTGATATTGGAACGAGCAACCCCGTGCAATACGCAAGCCAAAGGTTCTGTCATGGCTGCCAATTCAGAGGGTAAGTCATCAGGAATGGGCAACATATTATACTGCACAATTGGAGCGGGAATTTTTAAATATTGGGCAAATGTTCCATTATTCCAGGTTAAGTTGGGACATAAAGAGTATTCTTGACGATCGCAAAAAAAACACTTCATACACGGAGCCGAATTATTTGCGACTACGCGATCGCCCACTTGCCAATTTGTAACATCTTCTCCTACAGCTACAATCCGTCCTGTAGCTTCATGACCAAAGAGAGTAGGTGGTTTCAGCATTTTTGCGTGACCGCCGCGCCGCCACACTTTCAGATCTGTACCGCAAGTTGTTGATACTTCTACTTGAAGAATGACTTCGCCTTTGTCAGGTGTTGGCTCGGCGACTTCTTCCAAGCGTAAATCTTCTTTACCGTAAAGTAAAGCTGCTAACACGGATTGCAATCTAAATAATTGACTCCACTCGATTGTATCAGGTGTTACTTCCTTTGCGCTCTAAAATTGCCGATTTTTGTAGGGTGGGCATTGCCCACCAACGGCGAATGGTGGGCAATGCCCACCCTACTGCGTATATTTTAAAGTTTATACTTTGCTTCTAACTCCCAAATCCAAGCTTGTAAAATTGGGTTGACAATTTCAGGAGCTTCATCTTGCGGACAATGCCCAACGCCCTCTAAAGGAATAAACTTTTGTACTTTTGGGTAATTTGCCAATTCTCTTCCTAATTCAATTGGCTCCCAAGGATCGGCTGCTCCCCATAAAATAATAGCGGGGCATGGGAGTTGAGGTAATAGGTCTTCCGGTAAGGGTCCGGTAGAATATGCGGTGAAGGCAAGAAACACGGCGACAGCACCGGGGTCTTGTGCGGGTTGCATCAGAATATCTACGAGTTCTTCTGTGACTACCTCAGAATTAACATAGGCTTTGAGGAGAATTTGCCGTACTGTTTTTGGTTTGGCAATTTGGTTGAAAAAGAAGTTTCCTATAGCTTTAATGGAGAGTACCTGTTGAAGTAACGGTGCGCCAAAGCGACGATACCACGGTAAAGTTATGCGTTTGCGATCGTGTAGCAAACGCAAGGAACAATTGAGCAAGGCGACTCCCAAAACAATTTCTGGATTATCCACGGCTGTTTGCATTACTACAATACAACCAACAGAGTTACCAACTAAAAATGCTGGTTCGCCTACAACCTCGCGGCAAAAGTCTGCGATTTGCTGACCCCAAGTTTCAAAAGTATAGGAAATTTTTTCACCTGGTTTCGGTTTTGCCGAACTACCAAAACCAATTAAATCAACCGCAAACACACGGCAATTTTCTGCCAACTTCGGTATATTTTTTCGCCAGTGCCACCATGACGCGCCAAAGCCATGTACTAAAACAACAGCTGGTCCGGAGGTTCCCTGAGTTTGATAACAAATGGGAAATCCTTGCCAGATACAGGTTTTTGTTAATGTCAATGCTGAGGTGGAAGCAGAGGAGGTCATGAGAATTGGGTTGTCAGTACAGGGAAGAGATGTAGCCGTTTATCGCGGACATTTCTGTCTTTATTTTGACGCAGGTGATAAGCAATGGCACTAGCTTTTTCATAAACAGAACTAGGCAAAGGATAAAATTAGGTTATATTCTCAGATTGAAAAGCTCGTATCGATCGCTTCCACATATGGCAGGACATAGTAAATGGGCAAATATTAAACGACAAAAGGCAGTGGTAGACGCAAAAAAAGGTAAAACTTTTACCCAACTGTCACGCGCAATTATTGTAGCCGCCAGAAGCGGAGTACCCGACCCGGCTGGCAATTTTCAATTACGTACTGCTATTGAAAAGGCAAAAGCCGCTGGAATTCCTAATGATAACATTGAAAGGGCGATCGCTAAAGGGGCTGGTACTTTTGCAGGCGATAATTCTAGTTTAGAATCAATTCGCTATGAAGGATACGGTCCTCTTGGAGTTGCCGTTCTCATCGAAGCACTCACTGACAATCGCAACCGAACTGCTGCTGATTTGCGTACCGCCTTTAGCAAAAACGGTGGAAACTTGGGCGAAACAGGCTGTGTCAGTTGGATGTTTGCTCAAAAAGGCGTTTGTACGGTACAAGGAGTTATGGATGAAGAACAGCTTCTAGAAGCATCTTTAGAAGGAGGTGCTGATACTTATGAAATGACTGAGGATAAGACAGCTGAGGTATTTACCGAAGTGTCAAATTTGGAAAGCCTCAGCCAAACTCTTAAAGAAAAAGGTTTTCAGGTGAGCGATGTTGAATTACGGTGGATTCCCGATAATAGCGTAGAAGTCACAGATTCAGAACAAGCGCGATCGCTTTTAAAGTTAATCGATTCTTTAGAGAGTTTAGATGACGTACAAAATGTTACCACCAATTTCGATATGTCGGAAGAATTGATGTTGGTTATTAATAAATATTAAGACATCGTAGGTTGGGTTGAGGAACGAAACCCAACGCTCTAGTAATTTTGATATGTCAGAAGAGTTGATGATGGTTAGTTGATAGTTGTTAACGACCAACCACTAACTACTAACTACTAACTACTAACCACCTGCATTACAGGAATATCAATCAAGAATTCAGCCCCTTCATTTAGTTCAGAAATACAACGTAATTTGCCTCCATGCTTTTCTACAATTTGGTGACTGATAGAAAGACCTAAACCCGTTCCTTTTCCTACAGGTTTTGTTGTGAAGAAAGGAGCGAATAATTTCGATTGTACTTCTTTTGTTATACCTACTCCATTATCTTGAATAGAAATTTGTACCCAATCATCTCCTATCATCTTTGTTCCAATAGTAATGGTTGGTAGATATTCGTTAGCACTAAATTTAGCAGATTGACGACAGGATTCTTCTAACGCATCAATAGCATTGGATAGTAAATTCATAAATACTTGATTGAGTTGTCCAGCAAAACATTCTACCAAAGGTAATTTGCCATATTGTTTTCTAATTTCAATACCTGAATGTAATGAATTCGGCTTAAACCGATGCTGCAAAATCAATAAAGTACTATCTAATCCCTCATGAATATCAACAGCTTTCACTTGAGCATGATCTATACGAGAGAAATTTCTCAAACACAACACAATCTCACGAATTCGCTCAGCACCAAGTTTAAGAGAAGAAAATAGCTTGGGTAAATCTTCAGCAATAAACTCTAGATCTACTACCTCGGCTTTTTGTTGAATTTCTAGATTGGGTTCGGGATATTGCTGTTGATAAAGATTGAGCATTTCAATCAAGTTTTGGGTGTACTCATGGATATGAGTGAGATTACCATAAATGAAATTAACTGGATTATTAATTTCATGAGCAACTCCAGCGACGAGTTGTCCCAAACTAGACATTTTTTCGCTGTGAATCAAATGGGCTTGAGTTTGTCTCAAATGATCTAGGGCTTGAGAAAGTTGTGTGGCTTGTTGCTGTGTGCGTTGAAGTAGGACTGCATGTTGTACTGCAACTCCTAGTTGAGAGGCAATTTGATTCACAAATTCAATTTCTGATTCTTGCCACTCACGAGTTTTATTGCATTGATGAATACACAACAAACCCCAAAGTTTCTCTTGCTTAATCATGGGAACGACTAAATTGGCTCTTATACGGAAGCGAGATAGCATTGATATGTAACAGTCATCTAACTCAGAGTTATAAATGTCAGTCACTGCATGAACATATCCTTGACAAAATTTCTCTGTATATTTTTCGCCAATACAACGATCGTATACTTTTGCTGCTAAAGTTGATGGAAAATGAGAAGCAACGTCTTCTGCAACAACTTCACCACCATCGTAGCTAGATTCAGAATAAAACTGAAAAATCACAACGCGATCGGCATTTAAAACACGACGTAATTCTTGAGTCGTTTTTTCAAAAATCACTGTTAATTCTATTGATTCTCTAACTTTAGTAATAACGCCTGCCAAAGTTTGCTGTCTTTCTGCAACACGTGCTAGTAATGTTGCTTGCGATCGCACTTGCTCTAAATACTGAGCTTGTTGTAATGCTACCCCAAGCTGAGTTGCAATCTGCGTGAAAAAGTCAACTTCCAAAACCTCCCAATGGCGAATATCACTGTGTTGATAAGCTCCTAATAAGCCCCATAACTCTTGACCTACAAAAATTGGAGCAATCATAAACGCTTTAACATGAAATTGTTCCAGTGAATCGATATGACACTGTGCAAATCCCATGCTGTAAATATCATTAACTACAAAAGTCTCATTGTTACGATAACGCCCGCCTTGAGTTTCCTGTAAGTGCGTGTCATTCCATACAGTGCCTACCCCAAAATTAACATTTTTCTGCCATCGAGAACTTGTGAATTCATACTCGCTTACAAACTCTCCCCCCCAATCAGAATTAAAGCGGTAAACTGCTAAGCGATCGCTCTTAAGCAATTGACAAACTTCCTCAGTCGTGGTTTTAAAAATGGTTTCAACATTCAGCGACTGTCGCATTTTGGCAATGATCCGCGCAAGGGCTTGCTGTCGTTCAACCGAACGCTCTAGTTCCAGAGTCGAGCGTTGCAGGTTAGTATTGGTTTGTTGTAATTCCGCAGTACGATCGCGAACTTGTTGCTCTAGATTTGCATTCAAGGCTTGCACTTGTTGATACAATCGGTACTGCTTCACCGCATTTGAAAATCTTTCTCCCAATGCTTGTGCTAGCTTTAATTCTGTTTCCACCCATTGTTGTGCTTGTCCAGTTTTCAGTTCTCGCCATGCTGCAAAGGATTGACGTGGCATGAGTTGCCGAGAATCAGTATCAACGCATCCCGCCCAAACCGTTTCAATATTTATCTCATCGCGGAAAATGGTCAAGCAACCAACCACAGTGGAACCATACTGGAGTGGTACAATTAACAAACCCCGAATTTGCGTTGCTTGGAAGCAAGGGGTCATCGACCGGAATAAGGGTTCTTTGTATATATCAGCTATTGCCCACAAATTCGAGCTTGTACTAACTTCGTTAGCTGGAGGAGTCAAAGCATAAATAGCTCTCATCCAATTGACCGACCATAACTTAGTTCCAGGCTGTTCACAATTCTCAACGTTTGGAACAGTAGAGTAAAGATATTTTTGCCACAATCTATGCTCTTCAATATGTCTACTTTCATCTAGCTGGGTTGGCTGCTCCCCACAGGTGTAAATTTCTGAAAGGAGATCCACCTCCGGTAGTAAATAAAGCCTTCCTCCAGAACCGTGAAAAACAGCAACTGTTTCTTCAAGAGCAAATTGAAGTTGGACAACAGGTGTAGTATACAATCGCTCGGTAACTCGGTTCATAATAGCTTCTTGACGAGCTTGCTCTCGAACGCGATCGAGCAAAATTGATTGCGAAATTGCAATTGTAACCCGATCCACCACCGCCTGAATAAATTGTAATTCTAGCTCTGTAACAGACCGTGCTTCTGAGTGGTGAGAAACCAATAGCCCCCACAACAGAGACGATTGCCGTAACGAAGGTAATGAATCTTGTCCGGTTTCCTGACTTTCCAAAACAATTGGTACAACAACGGAAGACTTCACCCCCATTGCTGTCAAATATTCTATATGACAAGGATCGACAGGACGATAGCGAATATCTTGATTTTCCAAAGTTTCTCCTGTATCTGGGCAATCAAGAAGACTGATACCAATCTCGTGTGTTGTCAGATTCACAATAGTTCGTTGGCGTGCTCGAACATATAGTTCGCGGGCGTAAAGCGGAATGTCATCCGCCGGAAAGTTTAGCCCTAGCAAAGGAGGTAATCGCCCTTCTTGAATGGATTCGGCAATGACTAACCCATGCCCATCCGGTTGAAACTGGTATATTTTGACGCGATCTGTACCAAGAAACGAACGGACTTCTGCAACCGTTGTGGACAAAATCTCTTGTAGTTCCAAAGATTGCCGAATCCGGTTTGCAATGCGGTGTAAAAAGACTTCTTGAGTTAAACTCAACTGTTCTAGGAGCAAATTTTCCATAAGATTTTCTTTTGTTAATTTCTAAAAAATTTTGGTACAGATAATTTCTATTTTGGTAATAAATCTCTATATAAACCAGTCGTAAAAATACGGACTTTTTCAGTGACCAGTGACCAATGACCAGTGACCAGTGACCAGTAACCAGTGACCAATGACTAATGACATTTTGGAAAAATTATGTGTAAGAAATATTGAATTGAATATACAGTGTTAAAATGTTACAAGACGTGGTAATATTAACGACCAACAATTAAATAAAGCTCAGTTTAGTTCCATCTCGATCGTTAAAATAAAAATTCGTTACTAGGTTTGTAAACCACACGCCCGCGAACCACTATGGAAATCATTAGATACTATTATTCAGAGTCAGCAAATAAACTGTTATCTGGCAATCCCTATGCACCTATTAAATTAAGTGGAAATTTTTTGACACAGATCGATTGGATGAAACTATCTAGCACTACGGCAAGGCATTTTTTGGCTGTAGCCTTAACCTTGTCTGTTTTCGGTATGGCAGAACAGGCTTTAGCTGCTTGGGAAGTTGGCAGTGATGGACCTGAAGTTGCTACCATTCAAAGGTGTTTAAAAAAATTAGGGTATTTCAATGGTAAGGTAACAGGTAAATTTGCTTCCAAAACAGAAGAAGCTGTCAGAAGTTTTCAACGAGATAACAGACTTCCTACTGTTGGAAAAGTAGGTACTCAAACGCAAAAACTTTTGCGATCGCAATGTCAAAGCAAAAAAATTTCTGGTGGTCGTGTCGATGAGGGTTTGCGACGGGGTAGCAGAGGTGCATCTGTTAGAAGGTTGCAGCAAGATTTGCAACGTTTAGGATTTTTCAACGGTGCCATAACAGGTTATTTTGGCTCAGAAACAGAGCGAGCCGTTTCTCAATTCCAACAATCTTATAGCATTAGCCCGGATGGCATTGTTGGTACGAGAACACAAGAAGCTATTCGTGTCAGTTTAAACCAACCTAATAATTACCCACCGAATCAACCTAATAATTACCCACCGAACCAACCTAGTTTCCCGTCAAATCAACCCGAGTATTACCCACCGAACCAACCTAGTTTCCCGTCAAATCAACCCGAGTATTATCCACCGAACCAACCCGGTTTCCCACCAAATCAATCCGAGTATTATCCACCGAACCAACCTAGTTTCCCACCAAATCAACCCGAGTATTATCCACCAAACCAATCTGGTTATTCAGATAACATTAGAGGTTCATATTTAAAACAGGGTGATTCCAGTCAAGAAGTGAGAAAATTGCAAGAAGACCTGCAGCAATTGGGTTATCTTCGTACAAATCCCACGGGATACTATGGTCCCACAACTCAAGAAGCGGTGGCACGTTTCCAACAAAATTCTGGATTGAGAAGCAATGGTGTTGTAGATTCACAAACCTTAGCCAGAATAGCAGATGCTTTGCGAGGAGGAAGCAATTCAGCAAATTCTAATTGTTCGGTCGATCGAGGTGATATTTGTTTGGGCGAAAGAAGTCCGCGTGTCGAAATCTTACAACGGCGTTTGCAAGATATAGGATTGTTTCAAGGTAGAATCACTAACTATTACGGTTCGGCAACTAGGAATGCTGTTGCTCAATTTCAAAGAAGTCGTGGACTTGAAGCCCATGGATTTGTAAATTATCAAACTTGGCAAGCATTGGGATTAGATAATCCAGAAAATTACCCTAGTAATTCTGGTGGTTATCCTCCTGAGTTTCCTGGTAATGCAGGCAATCCTCCCGAATGGACTGCCAGACGAGAAAATCGCTATGTTGTCGTTGTACCAATTCGCAATTACGACACTTTGAGTAGAGTCCGTCAATATGTACCTTCTGCTTTTCAAGCAGACTCGCGACTGGGTACTTATGTCAATGCCGGACAATATAGCACTCGCTCAGAAGCAGAAAAACGGTCAGAATATTTGCGATCGCAAGGTCTAGATGCACGGGTTGAATATTTTTAATCAGTGACCAGTGACGAGTGACCAGTGACTAGTGACCAGGGAACCTTATCTCTTGAAAGTATTTTCTCTCTCAAGAGAAAGATGTGTTACTGGTCACAACTTATGTTTAAATAAAGAAGTTTAAATTTTGAGAAATAATATTTTGTCAAGCTTCCATCAAAATAGTGTAGGGGTGCAAAATGCTATCAGAGAAAGAAGCGATCGCGATCCTTGAAGAAAATAATATGAAGCCTAGTACAATTCAACAACAAGGGCGAAAAACCCTAGTTGCCAAGCTAACTAATGGCTATTCATTTATTATCAAAAAAGATGAGTCAATGCCCCGTTATTTATGTGCTTACCTCAACTCCAATAAAAATGGAGATTTGATGACATGGAACAGACTTGAGAAAAATTCTTTGCTTTTGGCTATTAAAAGTGTACATGAATTTTTGGGAATTCAACCTCAATGGAAAGTGGAAAGCGATCGTTTGATGACTCCTATAACTATTGCGTTTTTATCTTTACTTATCAGTACGGGATATCTCTTTGGTAGCAAGTTAGCTTATTGCAATGCTCAGAACTTAGATATGCAGTTATCTCAACCCGACCAAGTATCAATTATGAGTGAATAAAAATTTTGTACCTTGTATCTTGTTTCTTGTGGTTGTGTCTTGTTTCTTGTCTCTTGTGTCTTATATCTTGTTTCTTGTGCTTTGTATCTTGTTTCTTGTGCCTTGTATCTTGTTTCTTGTGGTACGGGCGTCCCCGCCCGTCTTCTGAATGTACGGGCGAGGACGCCCGTACCACTGTACCACAATTAAGTGGTCTATTAACCTGAAAACCAGAAGTACAAGAAGTTAAGTATCTAAACCAACTTGCTTACTGGTCAGGTGTCAGGTGTTAATAGTGATTGCCTGACTTACGATGGTGAACAGCAGTCACGCCCTCGTTATCTAGCAACTTACCATCTTTGACAACAGCATAAATCAGCCAATGATCGCCGCATTCCATACGATTTGTTACAGTACACTCCATGTATGCAAGTGCATCAGTTAGGATTGGACAACCATTCTCAGCCTCTTCTGTTGCAACATCAACAAATCGGTTTTGTCCGGGATCAAAGGGTTTTAAGAAGTGCTTCATCAAACCCAAATGATTGCCTTCTTTCAAAACATTGAGAACGAATTTGTTGCCAGAGTGTGTCAGCAATTCGACCGCACGGTCTTTAGCCACCGCAACGGTTAATGCAGGAGGATTAAAGCTTGCTTGAGATACCCAAGAAGCTAACATAGCACTGGAAATCTCTTCTTGCTTTGCTGTCAATACGCACAGCGAACCAACAATTCTCCCAACAGCTTGTTCTGTTGTGGTAGCAGGTACGCTTTGAGAACGTACTTTTTTAGCTTTCTTCAGTGCTTGGGCAAAGTCAGTTCCTGCTTCTTCACACATTTGTAAAGTGGTATCATTTGGTTTGAACTTGACTCGGATAGTTTCAAAACCAAAACGATAACCTGCATCTTTCAACTTATCTTCCAGGAAATCAACGGCTTCCCCACTCCAACCAAAAGAACCAAACACGCCAGCGAGTTTGTTGTTTGTCGCAGTTGAAAGAACAATACCAAGTGCTGTTTGAATTGGCGTTGGTGCATGACCGCCTAGTGTTGGGGAACCAATGATAAAGCCGGATGCTTTTTCCAAAGCTGTCCGAATTTCCTCTGGTTCAGCAGCTTCACAGTTTATTGATTCTACCGCAACACCCGCTTTAGTAATACCACGTGCGATCGCTTGAGCGAGAGTTGCGGTATTCCCGTAAGCGGAAGCATAAATTAATGCCACAGAAGTATCTTGAGATGTTTGCTGTTGACTCCACTGATAGTAAGCCTCGGTGAGATCGAGTAAGCTATAACGTACTAAAGGGCCATGTCCGGTTGCATACACTCTCACGGGAAAATCAGAAAGTTTCTCTAACGCTGTCTCAATCTGACGAGCATGAGGAGCCATTAAGCAATCATAGTAATAGCGTCGATCTTCTTGAAATATTTCCCAACCTTCATCAAAAACTTGGTCGCCACAAATATGTGCGCCAAATAACTTATCTGTATAGAGAATTTCTGTTCGTGGATCGTAAGTACAGAGTTGATCTGGATAGCGAGGGTTAGGAGTCGGAATGAATTGTAAAAGATGTTCTTTCCCTAAGTCGAGAGTGTCTTCCCCTCGCATGACAAGAACTGGTAAATCTGGGTTTTCCAAAGCACCGCGCAAATTGATTGCTCCTGGGTTAGAACAAACAAAGGTAATTTGAGGTGCAATTTCGAGCATTGCTTTCAAAGTTGCAGCGCGGTTGGGATTGACATGACCCAAAATTACGTAATCAACAGACTGTAAATCAAACCGCTTTTGCAGTGCATCCAAATAAATTTCTGTAAATGTTTCCCCTGGAGGGTCGATAAGAGCAGTTTTATCCCCTTTGATTAAAAAGGAATTAGCTGTCGTACCTTTTGCCAGAGCATATTCAATTTCAAATCTTAAGCGAGTCCAACTGCGAGAACGGAATACAGTGGTATCCGTGGCAATGGGTAGAACTTGAACGTCACGGGGTTTTGTGGAAGTCATTGCTTTTTGGTTAGTAGTTAGTCGTTAGTAGATAGTGGTTAGTTGTGATTCCTACTAAGGGATGGCCAAGAAATAAATTATCCATCTTGTGGTACTGGCTTCTAGCCCGTTCTTTATTGGTGACGGGCGAGGACGCCCCGCAGTCGCACGCCACTTGCTACAACGGGGGGAACCCCCGCAACGCAGTGGCTCCTCAACGGGGGGCTTTGGGGTTCCCTCTGGGGTTGGGGGGAAACCCCCGCACGGTGAGCCAGCGCTGCAGGAGGGTTTCCCGACCTAGGCGACTGGCGAACCCCGAAGGGGCGCTGCTCTCCGTACCACAAGAGAAAGGTGGTTATTTTTTTATTTGGAAGTCCCTAACAACTAACAATCAATAATGGTTTCCAACTTTACGATGGTGAACGGCGGTGAGGGCTTCTGTCTTGCTCACCCGTCCCGCATATACTGTGCTGTACACAACCCAGTGATCGCCACCGTCCATTCTACTGATGACTTCGCATTCCATATATGCCAAAGCTTCTGTAAGGATGGGTGCTCCATTTTCTGCTTGTTGGGTTTTGACTCCTTCAAAACGGTCAGCACCGGGAGCAAATCGTTTGAGGAAGTGCTTCATCAAGCGTTGGTAATTATCTTCTTCTAAGACATTGAGTACAAACTTGTCGCCCACTTGCATAAGCGATTCAATTGCCCTATCTTTAGCAACCGCTATTGTTATACCTATAGGTTTAAAACTGGCTTGGCTCACCCATGAAGCTAACATCGCACTGGAGACATCACCCTTTTTCGCAGTAATGATGTAAAGCCCGCCACTAATTCTACCTAAGGCTTTGTCGAGGTCAGCACCTAAAGATCTCATCTGCTTGATACTGCGAGCGCGTGTCACCCATTGTCCCAAGTCCGTTCCTGCTTCTTCACAAAGCTTGTAAGTGCTTTCTGTGGGCGTTTGTTTAATCCGAATCGCTGGAAAGGCTGTTATTAAACCTAAATTCCGGAATTTACTGAGTAACGGGTCAATTGGTTCGTCATCTCCACCTCCTGACTCAAAAATTCCGAGCGCTTGTTTTTCATTAGCAGAACCTAAAATGGTACTGAGAGCACCTTGGATCTGAGTTGCATCTGAAGCTGGAGGCATTCCAATGACAATTCCAGCACAACGACTGACAAGTTCTCGCAATTCTACCATGTCACCAACAGCACGCAAATCTACCAGTTCCACAGCAACGCCTGCTGTTTTTGTGATACCTAAAGCGACTGCTTGAGCTAGACGATCGCTGTACCCGTAATCTGAGATGTAAAACACCCCAACTGTTGTTTCTGCTTTAGTTTGTGTTTTGCTCCAATTGCGGTACCGTCCGGTTAATTCTTCAACATTATGATATAATAAAGGACCGTGACCTGTGGCTATTAGGCTAATCTTTTCCAATTCAGCCATACGCTTGAGCGCAGATAGTACAGAACGGGCATTAGGAGCCATCAAGCACTCATAGTAATATTCAAAATCGGCTTCAATCGCTTTTAAATCTTCGTCATAAGTACTGTCCGAGCAGTAGTGCAACCCAAAAGCGTCACAGGTGAATAGTGTTTGGGTTTTGTGGTCAAAGGTAAAGATGGTATCAGGCCAGTGTAAATTGGGTGCAATCACAAATTCTAATTCGTGTCCGTTGCCCAAATCCAAGCGATCGCCATTTTTCACGATTTGCCGTTTAAAAGGCTGATGTACTAAATTTTCCAGGAATTGAATAGCGACTTTAGAACCAACAACAGTAATATCTGGAGCCAGTTGTAAAACATCTTTAACTAAACCACTGTGGTCTGGCTCGGTATGGCTGATAATTAAATAGCTAATGTCGGTAGGATTTACCAAACCCGTGAGGGTATCTAAATACAGTCGGCGAAACTTTTCGTGTGAAGTATCTACTAACGCTATTTGCTCGCCGCGTATGAGGAATGAGTTGTAGGTAGTTCCATTTTGCAGACCGAACTCAATATCAAAGCGGTCTCGATCCCAATCCAGAGAGCGAATTGCTGTTGTGTCGGAAGCAATATCGACAACCTGTACGGTCAGCCTTTTGTTAGTTTTTTCGGTAAGTGCTACCATATTATCCCCTCCTATGCGAATGAGTATTTATTACTCTTGTTCTATTGTGACACGAGATTTTTGTAACGTTTTATTAAATTTTCTATTTTTTGGTTAAAAAACTATATGAGAAAGACTGGGGACTGGGGACAAGTACTCAATAACTCGTCTTCCTAAACCCTAACCCCTAATCCCCAATCCCTTAAAAAGCAGAATGGCAGACAGTACTTTGTGGCTAGCATTAATGATAGGGAATTCCCGACTGCATTGGGCGTGGTTGACAGACACACGTATTTATGCTTGGGACACAGACCATTTGCCACCAAAAGTCATACACCAATTATCTAACTGTAAAACATTAGAGGACTTCATTACTCATTTTCCTTCCTCCCCTTCTCCCCCACTCTCCCCCACCTCCGTTCCCTCTCTCCTCCTAGCTTCTGTGGTTCCCAGCCAAACAGAACTCTGGCTGTCTTACCCAAATGTTCGGGCGATCGCCTTAGACCAAATCCCCTTACAAGGTCTTTATCCTACACTGGGAATCGATCGCGCCTTAGCTCTATTGGGTGCAGGAGAGAATTGGGGTTTTCCCATGTTAGTTATTGATGCGGGAACAGCACTAACTTTTACAGGTGCAGATGCTAACAAGCGTTTAGTTGGCGGTGCAATTCTTCCTGGGTTGAATTTACAGTTGACGACTCTCGCTCAAAAAACCGGACAATTACCAATTGTTGAAGTACAAGAGCAACTTCCACAACGGTTTGCTTTAAAGACTGAAGAAGCCATACAAAGTGGAGTTATTTACACTCTGATTGCTGGAATCAAAGACTTTGTTGAAGCGTGGTGGCGGGATTACCCTCTCGGTAAGATTGTCATGACAGGAGGCGATCGCACTTTGTTAATAAAGTATTTGCAAGCTCAGTTTCCTGAGATTGCACCACGTTTCTATGTGGAAAAGAATTTGATTTTTTGGGGAATGCGAGCAGTTGTTGCTAAAGTTTAGATAGATTGAGTATGCACTGCTGATACCCTAAATGCTCTAGAATTATTGGGTCTTGTTGAAAGATTAGCAACTCTCATTTTTTTTGAACGATTGAGACGGGCGGTGAGGAGCAACAGGGTGAGTAACGGCGATCTAGTGCGAACAGGTATTACTGGCTTAGATGATATTTTCTTAGGTGGCATTCCCAGAGGTAATGTAATTCTGGTAGAAGGGGAAGCTGGGGCGGGGAAGACTCTACTTGGCATTGAGTTCATCTATCGAGGCATTATCGAGTATGACGAACCTGGTATTATTGTCGTATTTGAAAATAGCCCGCGAAAGCTGTTGCGTGATGTTGCAAACTTTGAATGGAATCTAGAGGAGTTGCAGCAGCAGAACCGATTGCGGATTATTTTTACGACTCCCCAAGTGCTAGAACAAGAACTGCGCTCGGCGGATAGTTTGCTGATAGAGACCGCAACTGAACTGGGAGCGCGACGGATTTTTATTGATGGGATTGCCTTACTCCGTCCAACCATAGTTAATGGGGATTCCCCATTATCCAACGGACTTAGTTCCTACCGCGAACTCTTGCTGCAGGTGATTGAGGGGATCGACCGGGAAGGGCTTACCGCCATGTTTTCTCATGAACTTGCAACTCGTGGAGAGCCAGCCCTGACTCTAGATGTGGCTGAGTTTTTGGCAGATACTGTTATCTCGCTCAAACGTGGGGATTATTCGCAAGGTATTTATCGTCGCCTGGAAATCCTCAAAAGCCGAGGACAGGACTTTGAGGCAGGGGTACACACACTACGAATCACTTCTGGTAGAGGGTTAGAGGTGTTTCGTCGGGTACAGTGTCGGATACATACGGTTGGCAGTCAACCAACTTCTACCGTACAGCGATCGGTGATTGGCAGTGCGCCACTAGATGACCTCACAGGCGGTGGGCTTTATAACGGGTCTGTCACCTTAGTTGTAGGTGCTTCGGGTACGGGAAAGTCTGTTCTAGGGTATCAAGTGCTGGTGGAAGGAGCGCTTTTGGGCAAGCGGAGCCTGCTAGTTACCTTGGATGAACATCCAGAACAAATTCTCCGCAATGCTGACTCGCTCGGTCTGAATATGCGATCGCAGGTGGAAGCTGGGATGATTCACATTCTGCACGACTCACCATTGGAGTTAGAGGTGAATGTTCACTTCGACATGATTGTCCGAACAATTGAGGAACAACAGATCGATCGCATCGTAGTGGATGGTATCACGACCTATAGCAATGCCATCCACGATCAACGAGTGTTCCGTGAGTTCTTTCACGCATTAATTGCTTTCACGAAAAATCGGTTAATGACAATTTTTATTAGTTATGAAAATCCGGAACTGTTTGGGGTAACCCGCTTCATGACCGATTCTACCGTAACCTCTGTAGTGGATAATGTTATTTTACTTAGCTACGTAGAACTAGGGAACGTCATGCATCGGGCAATTACAGTTGCTAAGGCGCGGGGCTGTAACCATCAGTACGTGACCCGCGAGTATCGAATTGACCGAGGTGGAATTATTCTAGCATTAGAGGACAGCACCGAAGGGCCAAACTTGCCCTTCGGTAGCTACTACAATTTACTGAGTCGAGCGCCGACTCGATTCAGTCGGAGTCACCGTTCTTTCACTTCTGAAATAGATGACTGAAACACAAATTACATGGTATAAAATCGAGAAGATTCAATCCCTCAAAGTCGAGTCAAGTGGGGGTAGTTCTGCCGCCTCCACTATACTTAAAGCAGTTTTCACCTAAATGAACCACAGCATTTTCTTGTGGTACGGAGAGCAGCGCCCTTCGGGTTCGCCAGTCGCCTGGGCGTGGGAAACCCGCCTGCAGCGCTGGCTCACCGTGCGGGGTTCCCAGAGTTGAGGCGACTGCGGAGCGTCCTCGTCCGTTGTAGATCAGAGGGCGGGCGAGGACGTCCACCCTACTCCATGTAATGAAAATGGCTGTAACTCGCATTCTAAAGCGTTTGCGATCGCATGAAGTCAGAGAAGTAGAGGAGAAACATAAGGTTTGGAAGACAGCCGAGACAAGATCGAAATCCAAAACGAACTGCGAACAGAGGTACGCGATACCCTGTTAAATCCTACACTCTGGCATCCTGTGCTTGAGGAATACGCTTTAGCAATGAATCTAGCTGTGGTATTGACGGATTCACAGGGACAGATGCTAGGAGAGTGCATTAATCCTCAACCAATTTGGAATTTTTTTCAGACTCAGATGAAGGAAAGACCAGGATGTCCTTTCTGTCTGCTTCGGTCTGTACCCTGTACTGCAATTGCAGATGCACTGCATCAAGGGGAGATAGTATTCACAAGCGATCGCCTGGGCTTGGCACATTTTGTCGTACCTTTGCAACTAGGCGAGCATCGACTAGGAACATTGATTGCAGGTCAAGTGTTCGACCAGTTCCCCGACCGATTGCAACTCCAATTGGAGCAGAACGCAAAACGATTAAATCTCTCACCCCAGCAAGTTTGGAAATTAGCCTCCCAACAACGCCCTGTGGCTCAAAAAACGTTGCGGATGTACGCGAAGTTACTGAGGACGTTGGGCAAGACCTTTATTGAAACTCGCTATCACACGCTAATGGAGAGCGAGCGCTCGGCGCTGTTATCTCGGTTATACGATCAATTGAGAAGAAGCGAACAGCAGTATCGTCTTCTTGCCGAGGCATTGCCCCAATTTGTTTGGAATTCATTGCCGGATGGTCAAGTCATATATTGCAACCAGTACTGGTATCATTATACTGGTTTGACTCCAGAGCAAACCCTTAACTTAGGGTGGGCAGTCGTTTTGCACCCAGACGATCGAGAACGCACCCAAGCTCTTTGGCAAAAAGCACTGAGAACGGGTGAAAGCTACGAAATTGAATATCGCTTTCGTCGGGCTGAGGACGGGCAATATCGCTGGCATTTAGGGTCTATCGGACCAGTACGCGACAGTACCGGTCAAATCATCAATTGGGTAGGAACCGCAATTGACATTGAAGATCGCAAGCAAGCGGAGGATACGTTGCAGCAACAGACCAAGCAATCGATCGAAGCTAACCGAGTTAAAGATGAATTTTTAGCCGTTCTGTCCCATGAGTTGCGCTCCCCCCTTAACCCAATTTTGGGGTGGTCAAAGCTGTTGCAAAGTCGTAAACTTGACGAGCAGACGACAATTCGCGCTCTAGAAATTATTGAACGTAATGCCAAATTACAAACGCAACTGATAGACGATCTGCTGGATGTCTCCCGCATTCTTCAAGGCAAACTCAGCTTTGATGTGTGTCCAGTCGATTTAGCAATAACGATTCAATCTGCTATGGAAACGGTGCGTCTGGCGGCACTTGCTAAAGAAATTCAAATGCAGGTCGAGTTTGAACCAGAGGTGGGGCAGGTTTTGGGAGACTCAAGTCGATTACAGCAAGTAATCTGGAATCTGCTCTCCAATGCTATTAAGTTTACACCTGAAGGCGGACGAGTAGATATTTACCTCCATCGTATCGAGACTCACGCCCACATTGTAGTCAGCGATACTGGTAAGGGCATTCACCCTGACTTTCTACCCCACGTATTTGAATACTTTCGCCAAGGGGACAGCACAATCACTCGTCAGTTTGGCGGATTGGGGTTGGGACTGGCGATCGTGCATCGTTTAGTCGAGTTACACGGCGGAACGGTTCAAGCAGAGAGTCCAGGTGAAGGACAGGGAGCTACGTTTACAGTAAAGTTACCACTGACGCAACAGCAACACACAACGCAACAAAATTTGGTGCAGTCTCAACAACCTTCAGACTTAAATACTTTGAAGATTTTAGTTGTAGATGATGACATAGATACGCGGGAATACATCACTTTCTTACTCCAAGAGTATGGAGCAACTGTGACTGCTGTGGTATCAGCAGTAGAAGCGCTGATTGCATTGAGTCAGTATCAGTTCGACTTGTTGATTAGCGATATTGGGATGCCGGAGGTGGATGGGTATATGTTGCTACAGCAAGTGAGATCTTCTTCGGTTCAGAACAGACAAGTACCCGCGATCGCCTTAACTGCTTATGCTGGAGAGATTAATTATCAACGAGCGATGGCAGCCGGATTTCAACAACATCTTGCCAAACCTGTAGAGCCAGAGCAGTTAGTTCGGGCGATCGTTCAGATTCTCCATCAGTCTATGTTGTATTCATCCTTCCCTAACAATCCAAACTAGCATACCAATTTTAATTAAACTTTAATATTTCGCCAATTTCTTGCAGAGGCAAAGCGGCTTAGATGCTTAATATTAGTTGTGGCAATAATAATCGAACGACCAGGGAACTCTTCTGTTAAAAGAATGCATTGAGTGCAAATAATGATGTCAACGTCCAAGCTTTTCGCATCTGCTGTTGGAACACCTTGAATTCGTGCTTCAGCCCAAAGTACAGATGCTTCTTTCAATAAAGTAGAAGTAATGGGAAGAAAAGTGATAATTCCCCGAAGCTCGTCTAAATTTTTTATTCCATTTATCTGAGGGTTTTTCTTGGCTTCAAGAACTAGACTTCTTCGTATTTCGTAATCGCACAACTCAGAAGTTAACACATAAATTCCCTTTGATAATAAGCCATATAGCCATTCTTCACATTCACTGACTTCACCTTCTTTATTTGGATTAGCTAAAATCCCCAAAATTCCTGAGTCGATAAAAACTATCATGTTTCTGAGTACAACTTCTGTCCGGGAAGGCGTTCTGAGTCAACAGTTTTTTTAAAATTTTCAAAGAATTCTGCTCGAAGCTTTGATTCATCTTCGCTCATGTTCTGATACCTTTCCCTACGCTTTTTCAGCAATTCTAAAGCTGTTAAATTTTTTTGTAACTGCTCCTCTCTATCCCATCCACTTTCATTACAAGAAGTTGGAAACTCTTGGTTTTCTCTTCTTTCAGAATCTAAATCAAATTGAAATCGCCTCATAAGAATTTCTACATCCTTTTTCTCTAGAGTAATAGGATGTGGATAACCTTCTAAAATGAGGTCGTAGCTTTCATCAACTTTTTGATTGGGTAGTAGAGCAATAAAGCGGGCTATATTGAGAATTTTACCACTAGGTAGTTCTATTGTTGTGTTCATAATATTTCATCCTTCCCTAACAATCCAAACTAGCATACCAAGGATGGGTTCGACAGGAGGTAGAGGATAATCCATTAAGTCAATTGTCACTGTTCTGTCTTCAAGTTTCATGAAACGCCACTGGGTTCCATTACTGATTACCCCGTAAATTGTGGAGATAGGTACTTCATTGATTTGATTAAACTGCTGAGCAGCAACCATTTCGGCAATACATTGTCCGATTCCTTCGTTAAGATTGTCCCGTTTGGCTTCAGCCAGAACCACTACTGGCGCTTCAATTTCGAGTTGTTCAACAGAACGACTGATAAGATAATCAACATAACCATTTAGTCCCTTTTCTGGAGCAACAGTAAAATCCCGTCCAGAGAACAGGCTGACTTGAAAGTTGAGAATCCGTCTCACTTCTTGTAATACAGGATAAACAATCGATTCACACTTCGCTCGTTCAGAACCAACAGCGATCGCCCACGGTAAATCCTCCAAAGCTGCTTGTAATTTAGTACTTGGTGAAATCATCTCAACTTGTGGCAAAAACCGTCCGCCTTCAACCGCGATTAAGTTAAAGTCTTTTTTAGCTTTTGCAAACGTAAAGTTGCTGTAAGGCATAGACTCAATTTTGTACTATTTGTCTTATTGTCGTGGATGTAGGACAGTTTGCCTAGCCGTAGAGCTTTATCACCTTTTACTATAGCAATCCTAAATCATTTGTAAACAATTTTAGGTACTGTAGGGTGGGCATTGCCCACCAACAGCAAACGGTGGGCAATGCCCACCCTACGTGTATTTTATAAATCGAATAGGATTGCTATATATAGTTAGAGTGTTTAGGACTTTAAAGCTATGAAATTTGATACATTATTAGGAATTCTGTGTGAATTAGATGGTTTAAGTTTAGAAGAATTGTTAGAAGTCAAACAAAAGGTTGATAAATTAATACAGTTAAAAACCTCAAATACTGCTACTTTTGGAAATACAACTCTTTTACGTCGAAAAGGTTCTTATTCCAAAACAATATTTGTTTCAGATTTGGTTGAAGATAGTGACATTGTTGTTTTATCAGAGCAGCAGATGAACACCCAAAATGATATGCAAGCTTTGGATTCAATGATTGCGCTTGTTTCGGAGTGGCAACAAGATGAATCAGGATATGATGAAGAAGTCTATCCGAATCTAGAAACTGCTTTAACTCGTAACCGGTCACTGGTCACTGGTCACTGTTAAACTGGTCACTGTTAAACTGGTCACCGATCGCTGTTAACTTAATAAAATCACGGATATCTCCAGCAATAATCCCGGCGCAAGACTCAGGTAGATCGTTAGCACCGTGAGCGATCGCCTTCAACTCTGCTTGAGAAAGGTACTGAGCATAGGCTCGGCTCATCTCCAGAACTTCTTTCGAGTCTTTTCCTCCTTCTAAAATTAAAACAGGAGCCAGTATTGAGGACAATCGCTCTTGCAACAACTCTGCTTTAATTTCTGATTTCTGACGTTGGAAGAGTAATTCACAGGCTGTGGGATAATTGAGCATTGCCTGACGTAACTTCCAATCTCGTGCAATTTGCTCATCCCAGCCAAAAATTTTAGTAATTGGGCGGAGTACTCTCAATATTTGAAACAATGTTGGTGGAAGCTTAACGAGCAGCCGCATTCTTTGCAAACGCTTTTGTTGTCCTTCAATTGCGATCCCTTCTGGTGATATCAACACCAAACCATAAACTTGTTCTGGATATTTCAAACTATAACTAGCCGCAATCCAACTTCCAAGGGAATGCCCTACCAAGTATACCCTTTCTAGCTTTAATGCTTGCAAAAATTCAGCCAGACACTCAACGTGTAAATCTATCGAATGGTGGATGTTTGGACTCTCAGATTCACCAAAGCCAAATAAATCTGGTGCAAAGCAATGGAAATTTGGCGAAAGCAATTCCATTAAAGACACCCATTGGCTGCTATCGTTCCACGAACCATGTAAAAAAACAACAGGAATTCCTGCACCAACTTCGCGCCAAAACAAAAGCCCCTGAGAGAGCTTTCTTCGGGAGTTACGGAATAGAGAGTCCATATTAGCTATTTAATATAGTCATGCACACTAGTGGAAATTATGAATGATGAATGATGAATGATGAAAAAATAATTCATAATTCATAATTTATAATTCATAATTCTCATGCCAGCGTGGTCAAACCATTTAAATAGTCTTGTAATTGGCGACTGTGATCGTGAGACATTTTCCCTGGTGGTAAGGAATTGACTGGAAAAGCTTGAATTTCCATAACTTCCAACGTGTCTTGAACAACCATATCTCCCCGTACATCAGCTTCCACAACTATACAAATCGAATGGATTCTGGGGTCGCGATCTGGTGCTGAGTATACACCAACCAAACGCCGAATCTTCACTAATTCCAATCCGGTTTCTTCCATCAACTCCCGTTCCACTGCACTCGGAACATCTTCGCCCCAATCCACCATACCTCCAGGCAATGCCCAAAGACCATTGTCTCGTCGTCGGATTAAAACAATCCGACCATCTGGTAATATTGGAATAATACTTGTCCCCGGAACTGGATGGCGGAAAATTATGCCAAGCACAGTTTGTCCAAATCGCCATAAACTACGTGTGGACTGAACAGCCACATCCATAAAAGCAAAATTATTCAATGTTCCAATTTGGGCTTCAAATTTAGGCTTGTAGTGTAGAGAACCTCACCACATCAAAATTTCTCAACAAAAATGCTGAGTTGCACCTCTAATAATAATAGCTGTGGTTTGGAGCTATATCTTAAAGATTATCTTAGAAAACACCATCCGACCACTATTCTCCACTCTCTTTAGCAAATAGCGATCGCGGGAAAATCCCACAACCAAGGTATGAAAATTATTATTTTTCGAGTCTCCATTTTCTAGTAGATAGGGCTATGTCGCACGTTTGATGTTGTAAGGCATAGCCCTACCTACGCTCTATTTTCCTGCCAGACATCGTAGGAAAATCCCACAACCTAGGTATGAAAATAATTATCTCCCCATGCCTAATGCCCAATGCCAAGATTTGACAGAAACTTTATAATGGGTTAGTATAGATTGCTGTTTAAAATATAGATGTCGCAAATCTAGGCGAGAAAAACAAGTAAGCTCAACAGTAGATACTGCCTACATCAACCCTAGAAGCGAGTTTTTGTTGTTTATTTAATGAGGTGAACATGGCTAAGCGCCGCAATCCGAAAAAAGAAAAGGCGCTACGGAACCAGGCGTATGCCCGAAAGTTTCG